>DBXU01000165.1:0-17825 GCA_002310075.1 Bacteroidales bacterium UBA1204
AAAACGCTCATCATTCTCGCAGTGCTACTGTTGATCACGGTAGCAATAATTGCTGTATTGAACCATCCCTGTTTCGGCAGACGGATGTCGAAGGAGCGCAAAGCCCGCATCGAGGCTTCGCCGAACTATCGCGACGGTCAATTCCAAAACCAGATTCCCACACCGCAATTCACTGGCGACAAGTCCATGTTTGGAGCGTTATGGGAATTCCTTTCGGAAAGCAAAAAGGACAGGGTACCCGCCGAAGCTGTCCCTGCCGTGAAAACCGACTTGAAGACCTTGACCACCGACAAGGACTGGCTCGTATGGTTTGGACATTCGTCGTACTTGTTCTGTTTGGACGGGAAACGCTATCTGATTGACCCCGTGCTGAAAATGGAGTTTCCTGTATCGGTGATGATGCATCCGTTCAAAGGCACGGATATCTATTCGCCCGACGACATGCCTGAAATCGATGTGCTCATCGTCACGCACGAGCATTGGGACCATTTGGATTACGCCACGTTGCGCGACTTGAAGAACAAGGTAAAGCATGTGGTATGTCCGCTCGGCGTAGCAGAATATTTGGAGTATTGGGGTTACGACCCACAACACATCACCGAAATGGACTGGTACGAGAAGGCTGATAATATCACCTGCTTACCCACGCGTCACTTCTCAAATCGTCTCTTCAAGCGTAATCAGACACTGTGGGCATCCTTTATGGTGGAATCGGGCAGCAGAAAGGTGTATGTGGGTGGTGACGGCGGTTATGACGGTCGTTTCAAGGAAATCTATAAGCGATTCGGTTCGGTGGATTTGGCCTTGATGGAAAACGGCCAATACAACAAGGACTGGGCGAACATCCATCTCATGCCCGCAGACCTTGAACAAGCCATCTCGGACTTGCACCCGAAACAAGTGTTCACCGTGCACCACGACAAGTTCAGCCTTGCTCCACACGTTTGGACGGAGCCCGATTCCGTCGCGCAAGACATCGCTGAACGCAATGCTATCCATTTGCTTGACCAACCTATTGGGACGGTAGTCTATTTTTAATCTCAAAATCCGTAATTCGGGGGAGACTTGGGTTGAGGGTTTTTCTATGTTATGGATAGCAATTGCCCATTCCGGTACTCCAACGGTGCCAGCCCCAGATGCTTTTTGACGTATTTGCAGAAAAAGCTGACATCGGGGAAATCAAGCTTGAAGGCAATCTCCTTAACGGTGAGGTCGGTTTGCAAAAGGTAGTATTTGATTTGGGCGACCGTGCTTTCCGTAATCCAGTCCATGGCCGTGCGTCCGCTCTTTTCCTTGCAGACGGCGCTGAGATACTTCGGAGTGACCAATAGTTGTTCGGCGTAGGCCCTGACTTCGCGCTCGGTGTTTGTCGGATGACTGAGCAGGGTGATGAATCGTTGGAACAAGAGGTCTTTTTGTGAAGCCTCGCGTTTCGTATGGTCGGTAGGGTTTCCTTCAAGATGAGTCCAATTGTCAAGCTCGTGAAGAATCTCGACGGCTGCCGCTTGCGAGGTGATTTTGATGATGCGCTGGCGGTAAGGATTGTCGCTGTCTTCCATATAGGTTTTCAATAGGTTGAAATAGGCCAAGAAAAGCTTGCTTTGGAACTCGGTAGCGTGCATGACTGGGTTTTGCCTCAGGTAGAGGAATTTCTTCCACCAATTGGGGTCGATGTGAAAAACACCTGGCATAGTCTCATCGTACAGCGATTCGCCCATACAAATCACTTTGCCTTGCAAGTCGGGAGAACGCATATACAAACCGATTATATTGCGAGGCGTGCATGCCACCAAATCACCTTCCTTGGCAAGATACATTTCCCCCTCAATGGAAAACTGCAATGCACCTTTCTCGCAATAGAACGCGATAAAGAAACTCGACATGGTTTCCGGAGCCACGTTGACTTCGTCCATGTTGTCGGAAATGATGAGGTCGTTGAACGATTTCAGCATGGTTGGTCAATTTTTCTGCAAAGAAACAACCTATTATTGGTTTCTACAATGGTATATAACTCCTTTTTTGCTTTCCATATTTCTTCCATCGGATATATCAACCATAAAAAAGGTGGTATAGACACAGCACTTCTGCCTCGGTGCATCTACTTTTGCCAACTCAAGAAGAATAACAATGGAAAAGCAAACCTCAACAAAACAATCGGTGAGAATCCAGACTTCGGTCTTGAACGGAGTGGAGAAAAAAACACTATTGTGGCTCGCGGAACGGCAGCCGAAATGGGCCGACTCCGACATGCTGACTTTCATCGGATTCATCGGTGCCGTGGTCATTGCAGCAGGGTACATCTTGTCGAATTACAATGTGCATTTCCTGTGGTTGGCCTCGTTGGGGTTTATCATCAACTGGTACGGTGACTCGCTCGACGGCACCTTGGCTCGTTATCGTAAACAGCAGCGACCGATTTACGGCTTTTATCTCGACCACACTATGGACGCCATTAATGAAACTTTTATGTTCATGGGTGTGGGTCTGTCGCCTTTCATGCGTTTCGACCTGTCTTGCGTTCTGCTTGTCATCTATCTGATGCTGACCCTCAACGTGTCGATGAACGCGCATCTCAAAGGAGAGTTCCGGCTGACCTACGCCAAGTTGGGGCCCACGGAATTTCGGCTGATTTGCATCATCGCCAATGCCGTTTTAGTGTTTGCCAAACCGTTGAGAACATGGGCGTTGGAGCTGCCTTGGTTCTCTTCCACGCTTGAACTTCATGCCCTCGACTTGATAGGAATAGTCATTCTTCTTGCCTTGGTATTGATATACATTATCACCATAGGGCAAGATGCCCGCTATTATGCAAGAATCGACCCGAAACATAAGGATGAATAAGGCCAAGAAATTGATATTGCACCGCTTTCCAAAGTTTGTCGCAGGCAATGTATTGGGCACACTCGTGGACACACTCGTCCTATGGGTGTTCTCACATCTCGTATTTCATAGGTATGTCGGCAAGGTCATCATCTCGCCCATCATCTCATTTGAGTTTGCGGTTTTCACAAACTTCCTTGTATCCTATTACCTGACTTGGAAAGACCGTATCTCGCATCATTCAGGGAAGACGTTCATCAAGCATTATGGAGCCTATAATGCCTCATGTACAGCCGGTTTCCTCATCAAGATGGGCTTGCTCCTATTGATTCAGGCACTAACGAAATGGGATGTGGTGATATGCAACTTGCTGGCACTCTGTGTTTCTGGAGCTTATAATTTCACGATGAACGAACTGGTGATTTTCAAGAAAAGAAAGGTTGAGTGATGGCACTAATTACGATGGAAGATATGGAAGGCATTTCGCCAGTGTTCAATGGCAAGTTCGGCAACGGATTGGCTCGTCTGATGATGCGGATCACGGGCGTTGACAAGTTGTCGGAACGGTATGGGCGACACGAAGACCTTTCTGGTCAAGAGTTTGCCAATGCATTCTTGAAAGACTTGAACTTGAATTACGAAGTACAGGGGATGGAACACTTACAATCGGTACTCGATGGTCCTTTCATCACTATCAGCAACCATCCTTACGGTGGACTTGACGGGCTAATTCTCATCGACCTGTTTGGACATCTCCGTGAGGATTATAAGGTGATGGTCAACAAGTTTCTGTCGAAGGTGAAGACACTCAATGACAACTTCATCTATGTGGTACCCAAGACCAAGTCCACCAAGGGAATATCGCAAGAAAGTATTGAAGGTATGAGGAAAACCCTTGAGCATATCACCGAAGGACACCCGTTGGGAATCTTTCCATCAGGGGCGGTGTCGGACTTCAGCTTTAGGGATTTTTGTGTACGTGACCGCGATTGGCAGCAGTCAGCTACTGAATTGATCCGTTACTTGAAAGTGCCCGTGGTTCCCGTGCGGTTCTTCAACCGAAATTCCAATTGGTTTTATTTTCTCGGATTGATCAACTGGAAAATGCGCACATTGAGGCTGCCTCGTGAAATACTCAACAAAAGAGGCAAGACAGTCAAGTTGGGAATTGGCGAGGTGATCAGCCTTGAAAAGCAGATGAGTGTCCCCGAGGCGGACTTTGCTGCTATGCTTCGCTCATCGGTCTATGGCATTGTCGAATCTGACAAGAGTAAATGATATGAAGGTTACAATTAAAGAGGTTAGGACAAAAAGAGATTTGAGGAAGTTCGTTCATTTCCCCAATGTACTTTACAAGAACAACCCGTATTATGTCCCGCAAATCGAGTCGATGGATCGCGACACGCTGACACCGTCGAAAAACCATGCCTTTGAAGTGTGCGAAGGAAAGTATTGGCTGGCTTTTGACGAAAAAGGTCATGTTGTAGGTCGTGTGGCCGGTATCATCAATCATCGTTACAATGAAAAAGTGGGTGAGAAAATCTGTCGTTTCGGATGGATTGACTTCATTGACCATCGCGATGTCTCTGAAGCCTTGATGCATGCCGTGGAGGCGTATGCCAAGGAAAAAGGGATGAATGTTGTCAGTGGCCCGACAGGTTTTCTAGAGTTTGATGCCGCTGGAATACTTGTGGAAGGCTTCGACCAACTTCCTACAGCCTACGGCAAATACAACGACCCTTACTACGAATACCATTTGTGGGCTCTGGGTTACCGGAAAGAGGTGGATTTTGTGGAATACCGCATCTTGGTGCCTGAAGTCATCCCTGAGCGTTATGCACGAATGGCCAAATTGGTCTCCGAAAAGTACAACCTGCGTCAGGCGCCGCTGCTCAAACATAGCGATATCAATCTTTATGTCGACGGCATTTTCCAATGCATGAACGCCGCCTATTCAAGTCTGCATGGTTTCTCGGAATTGACTCCCGGCCAATGCGAAGACTTGAAGAAGCAATTCCTGAGCAATGTCAACGTGGACTTCCTTTCCATCATTCTCGATGCCGATGACAAGGTGGTGGGCTTCGGGGTGGCTATGCCATCGCTCTCAAAGGCTATGCAAAAAGCCAACGGCAAACTGTTTCCTTTTGGATTTGTCCATGTCCTAAAAGCCTTGAAGCATAACGACACTCTTGATTTGTTGCTGATTGCCATAGATGAACACTACCAAAACAAGGGCGTGAATGCCATGATTTTCGACAAGTTTGCTCAAGGCATCACAAAGAATGGCATCAAATACATTGAATCAACGCGGGAGTTGGAAGACAACACCGATGTACAGAACCTTTGGCGCCTTTTCAATCACACCATTCACAAAAGAGCACGGGTTTACAGGAAAAACATTTGATAATAGAATTCAATTTCAAATCTAATAACCAATAATTACATATATGAACAACTATTTTGAAGACATGCTGCCTGCCGATGAACTTGCGCAGGTGAAGTACATCCCGACGATTCCAGAATTCGTCACTTGGATTGAAGGTAAATGGGGAGACCTGCCGGCTCTTTCCGACACCGTCAACACTTACACATACGCTCAGATGTGTGAGGCTATTGCACACAAACGTGCTTTGCTCAACGCCTTAGGACTTGCCAAGGGCGACAAGGTGGCCATCCTCGACGGCACCACCGTTAATGCGGTAGAGATGTTCCTGGCCGTCACCTCTGCGGGTTATGTGGCCATCAACTTGCCGTCACAGTTGCCAGGTCCCGCCGTGGCTGGATGCTGCATGAAGTTTGGCGTGAAGGTCCTCGCCGCCGGCGCCGATTTCATGGAGACCGCCAAATTCGCTCAGTGCACCGTGATTGCCGTCACTGATACGGCTGACCAGAAAGCTCCCGTTGCTGTTGTCGACAAGGACGACCCCGCCGCCATCTTCTTCACAGGTGGCACAACGGGTGCTCCGAAAGGCGCCATCCTGCCCCACAGAGCCCTGATGCGTGGTGCGCTGAACGGCGTTTACGCCCCAGGCCATCAATTGGGTTGCCAACGTTATGCGAGTGTGTTGCCTCTCAGCCATGTGTTTGGCCTGATTCGTGGCACCCTGTCGGTATTGTATGAAGGTGGCGCATGGTATGCCGCCGCCAACACCAAAGAGACCATCTCCAAATTCCCGATGATCAAGCCGACCTGCCTCGTGGCCGTCCCCGGCATCTGCGAAATCTTGCTGGGTCTTGTCAAGATGTACGGCAAGCCTTTCCTCGGCGGCAACCTCAAATTCATCATCTCGGGTGCCGCCAATGTGCCTCCGAAATTGATCGGTGAGTTCGACGAACTGGGCATCAGCCTGTTTGCCGGTTATGGCATGACGGAAGGCGCCAACCTCACCACGGGCAACATCGATGTCAAGGAGAAGCCCACTTCGGTCGGAAAACTCTATCCCGGACAAGAGGCCAAGGTGGTCGATGGAGAGTTGTGGTTCCGTGGCGACAATGTCTTCCTCGGCTATTACGGCGACCCTGAAAAGACCGCTGAGACCCTGACACCTGATGGTTGGATTAAAAGTGGCGACCTCGTACGCTTCGATGACGAAGGTTATATGTACATCGTAGGACGTATCAAGAACCTCATCATCCTGTCCAATGGCGAGAATGTAAGCCCTGAAAGCATCGAGGAGCCGTTCTACAAATGCGACAAACTCCGCGACTGTTTGGTCAAAGAAGATGAGTTGGACGGCCGCAAGGTGATCGCCATCGAAATACTCCCTCGTATGGAAGAGTTTGGCAACACGTCTTGGGAAGAGGTGGAGAAATACTTTAAGGGATTGGTTGACGAGGTCAATGCGACGCTGCCGACAACCCATCGCATCAGCAAGTTGACGGTGCGTAAAGAGGACTTCAAACGTACTGGCGCAATGAAAGTTTCACGTAACTGATTAAATACCATGGATAGGAAGGATATTTTGGAAGATCTCAAGGAGATTCTTCAACTCATCAAGCCATCGCTTGATCTTTCGACGGTCAATGAAGACACCCAACTCATCAGCGACATCGGTCTCGATTCGCTTACCATCATGCTTCTAAGCCTTGCCATTGAAAACAAGTTCAAAATCAAGTTTGAAGGAGCTTTGAAGTTCAACACCGTGGGTGATGTCATTGACTATATTACACAAGCAAAAGCATGAAAACAACGACTCATATCGTGGAAGGGTTGACTGCCTTTCTTGTGAAGGTGCTTCTGAGGCCGAAGGTGTATTACGTGGAGCCTCCTAAACACCTTCACAAACTTGACGATCCCTCATTACTTATCATCAATCATACCTGCCATCTCGACGGGCCAGTGGTGACTACGGTGTTCCTTAAGGACAAGATCCATAACCTTGCCGCAAAAGACCGCTTTGAGCAACGGGGCTTCGGGTTCTTTCTGCGTCACACGCGATGCATCCCTATTGACCGACAGAACGCCGACCTGTCATGGATTCACGAGTCGATAAAGACGATACAACAAGACAAGGAGAGCGTGGCCATCTTCCCTGAGGGGCGTCATGGCGAGCACAGAAAGCAGCTGCCTTTCCATCCAGGGGCGGCCATGCTTGCTGCTGTATCGCAGGCTCCGCTTGTGATGGTTTACATCGACGGACCGATTAAGATATTCGGGCCTCGCACTCGCCTCATCGTGTCGCCTCCGTTTCATCTCGCTCCTCCCACAAATGGCATGAACTCTGATTACATCAACGAACAAACTGAGATGTTGCAACAAAAGATGAAAGAGCTGATGGAGGAACTGGTGAAGCGGATTTGATTTTGATAGAAGAAACAGGTGCTGATCAAGTTTCGAAACTCTTATTATATTTGCAACATCTAAAACCAACGACTATGGCAACAAAGAAATATCCGCTGGGTATAGCCTTCAGTGGTGGCGGTGCCAAGGCTGCGGCCCATTGTGGTGCACTTCAGGCACTGAAAGAATATGGCATCCAACCTGATGTGGTGTCGGGCACTAGTGCAGGTGCTCTTGTGGCGGCGCTCTACGCATCGGGTTTCACTCCAAAACAAATGATAGAAACCTTTCAGGGCATGAACTTTTTCAAGGATATCGTCACACCAAGTGTGCCCAAAGGGGGATTGTTTGATTCGCGTCCGTTGTCGGAATTGATTCAGGAAAAATTACCTTATAGTCGTTTGGAAGAGTTGCCTATACCGACTTTCCTCGTTGCATCCGACATTGAACATGGTGTGCCGAAAGTGTTCACTAAAGGTGAAATCGCTCCTCGTGTGGTGGCCTCATGCTCCATTCCGGTCATCTTCCAACCAAAATACATCAACGGAATCCATTACGTCGACGGCGGCGCTTTCCAAAACCTGCCTGTGTCGGCCATACGACAAAAATGTGAGAAGGTCATTGCACTCAACCTCAACCATTTGGAAGAGGACAAATATAAGGATAATCTCATATCGGTAGCTTATCGTTCGTTTATGATGATGATGGTGTCCAACGTAGCAGTCGACTCTGCCCAAGCAGATCTCTTCATCGAACTCGACACCTATGGTTGCACGGCTTACGATATGTCAAAGATCGAAGATCTGTTTTTCCGTGGCTACGAAAGTGCCGTGAAAGCCTTGGAAAAGAACGGTTATCAGCGTATTATGCCCAAGGAAGTCATCGAATTCCCCAAGAAAAAACACAAGAAAGACAACTTGAAAAACCCAGAGGAGATATTCCGTAATACCATAGAAAAAGGAATGACGGCCATCAGGACTATAAGAAAAGGAAACATCAAAAAAGAGTGATTCTATCATTCCATCTGGGCATAATCGCGGGCGAGACCTCCTTTGGAGGTTTCCTTATATAGCGAAGGTATGTCCTTGCCCGTTTCCTTCATGGTTTCCACCACCTTATCGAACGACACGCGGTGGCGGCCATCGGAGAAAGTGGAGTAAATGTTGGAGTCAAGGGCACGGGCGGCAGCGTATGCATTGCGCTCGATGCAGGGAATCTGCACGAGGCCGCAAACCGGGTCGCAAGTCATACCGAGGTGATGCTCCAAAGCCATTTCAGCAGCGTATTCTATTTGTGCCGGACTGCCTCCAAACAGCTGGTTGGCGGCAGCAGCGGCCATGGCACAGGCCACTCCCACTTCGCCCTGACAGCCTACCTCGGCACCCGAAATGGAGGCATTGGTGCGCACAATGTTACCCACCAATCCCGCCGTCACCAAGGCGCGGATGATACGTTGGTCTGTGAACTCATAGTTTTTCGAAAGGTGATACAATACCGCCGGCATCACGCCGCAGGAACCACAAGTCGGCGCAGTGACGATCCGTCCACCAGAGGCGTTTTCCTCTGCAACGGCCAAGGCGTATGAATACACCAAGCCACGGTTGCGCAAGGTATGTGTATAGCCCGAAGCCTTGATATGATACATGGCGGCCTTGCGGCTCAGGTTGAGCGGTCCAGGCAACACGCCTTCGGCTTGCAATCCGCGCTCGACGGCGGCTTTCATCACTTGCCACACCTCCATCATGTAGGCCTCGATTTCTTGTTGGTTCTCATATTCGTAGACATATTCCCAATAGGTACGCCCTCGTTGTTCGCACCAGTTCAGGATGTCAGTCATCTTGCCCAACGGATAAATGTCAGGCTGTTCGCTCTGTTTGCCTTCCTCAGCGAGGTTGCCTCCTCCGATGCTGAACACCTGCCACTCGCCGATAAGGTTCTTGCTTTCATCGAAAGCCTTGAACAACATGCCATTAGGATGGAACGGCAAAACGACATCAGGTTTCCAAATGATTTCGGTCGGGGCCTGCAAAGTGTTGAGAATGGCCCAGTCGGTCATGTGTCCTTTGCCCGTGGCGGCGAGACTGCCGTAAAGCGTCACCTCAAACGCCGAAGCATCCGGATAACGTTCGTTGAAGATGGAGGCGGCCTTTTGCGGCCCCATCGTGTGACTGCTTGAAGGGCCTATGCCGATTTTATAGATGTCTTTGATGGTTTTCATGGCGATGAGTTTTGATGCAAAAGTACAAAAAAAAGCCGACCCATAAGGCCGGCTCCAAATGATTTAAGCCTAATCTATTAAAGCGTAAAGCCGAGTCCGACAAACAGTCCGTTGGTCTTCAAAGAAGCGTTATCGGTTTTGTCGAGGTCAAGCAGGCCGAGACGATAGCCGCCGAACAGGTTGAAGTTGGCAAACTTCACATCGGCACCAAACACGGCGTAAAGGTTGAAACGGCTTTGGTTGCTGTTGTCGCCGTACCAGTCGTAGCTGTTTTCGCCAAAGAGGGGGTCGGCGCCTTTTGTGACACCCGTAAGGGCAATACTCGGCATAGGGCCGACAAACGGAACGATGGCCAAGTCGCGGTTGACTGCAACCTTATAGTTGAACAAAATCGGCACATCAATGATGGTTTGGGTTTCATTTGTTTTGCCGGTGATTCCCCAAATGGTTTGGGTCGTGTTTCTCATGTTCATGCGGAATTGGGCACCGGCGGCCACTCCGATACCTTTGGCCAATTCGATGTTCTGTGAGAAACCGACTGAGAAACCTTGGTAATTCGTGCTGTTGCTGCCAGCGACAAAAGTCTCAGGAGCATAAGTTGCATAAATGGTTGATTGTGCCTGCACGTTTCCGGCAACGAACATGGCGGCTACGAGAGCCACGATTGCTAATGCTTTTTTCATTGTTGATTGTTTTGATTAAATGAGTTTTATTTTCTGGTTTTGTCTTGCTTTTAAAGGCTTAGTTCATACATGTAACCGTGATATTGCAGCGAGCCGTCTATGACTGGGAAGAAGAACTCGTTGTCGTGTTCCACGTTTTTCAGTTTGAGGTTTTCCATGATAACGGTCTTGGTGCCGTCGTCGTTGGTGACCACTTTCAAGGTGCCGCTTTGGGCAATATAGCCCGTTTGGGGCTGGAAAGTCAAGAAATCGCTGTCGAGAGCGACATGCACACATGGAAATTGGGGAAGATAAGGTGTGCCGATATATCCAAGCTGGTATTCGCCGTCCACGACCTGACCGCCTAAATAGCTGACGATGAAGAAACGCTTGCGGTCGGCCGACATGAAGAGCATCGACTTGACATCAAGCCCCAAAGAGCTTAGGTTGTTGAGCGCGGTAATGCCTGCCAGTCCGATGGGGCTTTCGATGTCCTTGATTTGGAACTTGTTGTTCATGTCGAAGACGTAGGGGGGCAAAGTGCCATTGAAGTTCAGAGCCATATTGACATTTTGTCCGTTGGCATTGGTGCCTACGCATTGTGACAAAACGACAGTGTAAGTGCCGTTGTCTTCAGTGATTGAGAGTTGCCCGTTGGCCCAGAAGTAGGTGTCGCCGAAATACAGCGTGTCGGCACCCATAAGGAAGGGCAATTCACCCATATTGAACTCATGCAGGCCGACTACTTGAGGAGCTGTACTTTTGGTGTTTTCGCTAATAGTGTAGGTGCCAGGGACAATGTCACCGTTGAAAATAATGGCAATGCCTTCGTTGTCGGCGGCAGTCATTTCCTTGGAAGTGAGGACAATGGCGTTTTGTTGGCCATAATTGACTGCATTGGAGGCGACGATGTTCATGGTTTTGCTACCGACAGTCATAGCTCCTTCTTCCACTTCGGGGGTTACCGTGTTGTTGTCTTTGTTGCAACTGGTGCTGATGAGGGCAAGGCCGCATAAAAGCACCAAACTTAAAAGTACTTTTTTCATGATGATAAGTTTTATTTTGTTGAATTTTTGTCTTTATAGATAATCTGCCCAACGGGCCTGCAAGCGTTCCTCGGCCACCTCAATGATGTCCTTTAGGTGTTTGCCATAGGAACGATAGTACAACAACCATGCCGTGATGCCATAGACGATAGTCTGAATCCACAGGCCTATCAACTCAGGCTTCACATCGCGGAGCACAGCACCCATACTATTAATCTTCACGTAGCCATTGATGCCAAAGGTCGAAGGGAACAGCCACGAAACGACTTTCCAGAATTCAGGAACTGAACATGTAGGCCACGAAATGCCCGAGATGAACAGCAACGGCACCGAGACGAACACGAATATGATGATGAACACCTCACGGTTGTGCGCGATGCCCGAAAGCGTCATGCTGAAGAAAAGGCATGCCAACAGATAAGGGAACAGGAATGCTACCAAATCGGTCCAATGCCCAATCTGAGCCAGATGGAACCAACGCGGCACGAGGCAGAAGACGTATGCCGAAATCACCGCGTAGATGGCGAGATAGGCCGCACTCTTGCCGAAAAGCATTTCAATAGGTTTTTTCCCGATGACATGCGGCTCAAGGATGCCGCGACGTTTTTTCTCGGTTTCCTCACCAGCCATCATGCCAATGCCCAAAACCATCGTTTGCTGGATAACCATCACCAAGACCGCTGGAATCAGGAAGGTGGCGAAACCGCTTTGCGTATTGAACATCGGGACATATTCGTACTTGATGGGATAGGCAAAAGTGGAGGCCTGTTTTTCGGTGGCTCCCACTAAGCGTTGCGTCTTGATGTCCTGGTTCATCGCCAAGGAGACCTCCGTACACGAGGCCAGCACCGCCTTGTAATACAGCATACTGCCCATGTCGGAATACAGTTCCACAACGGCCTGCCGACCTTCCATCAAGGCGTAGTCGAACTCGACGGGGATGTAGATGAGACAATGTGCCTTGCGACGGTGGATCAAATCCTTCGCCTCTTGCATGTCGGCGCAATGTCCCACGATTTCAACATCGGCTGTGGCATCCACCTTGCGCAGAAACTCACGGCTAGTGGTGGAGTTGGCCAAATCGACCACAACGGTTGGCACTTCGCGCACGGTCTCATGGCCATAAAGATAGGCGTAAAGCAACGGATATAGCAACGGCACGACGAAGAAAAACACGATGACACCCTCGTCGAATATCGAGTTGTGGAGTTCCTCGCGGAAAACTTCCAATATGTTATGCAACCATTTCATCTTGTATATTGATATTCTAACAAACACTTTTTCAATCGGTTGGGGAACAACAAGGGCAATGCCAGAAACACTAACAAAGCCGCATAGTTGACCCATGAATAATGCAGCGGCAAGCCGTTCAACGCTTGGTCGACATAGATGAGGTAATAATGCCTCAGCGGGAAGAGATACGACAGGGCTTTCAACGGTGCTGGAAATGCAATTTGTGGAAACGAAAACCCTGAAATCGGGAAGGAAAGCACGCCCCACAAGGTAGCAATACTCAAGGCCCAGCGCAAGGAAGGCAAGGCTTCACAAAGGAACACGCCAAAGGCCTGCGAGACCACAATCAGTAGCAACGATGCCAATGCCATCGGCCATAATCCGCTTTTTAGCGGGAAATCCCAATAGGCGTAAAGCAACACTAAATAAGTGGCGCCCATCACCATCCAAACCAGCAATTGAGGTAATAGTTTGCCGGCCAATGCTTTGTAGATGTTGTTGTCGGCCAGCTCGAGCCAATGCTTGGAAGTACCCTCTTTGACCTCGCTATGGATGGAATAGATGGTCACTTGGAAGATAAGCAGCATCAGCATGGCGGGTAGCAGGATGTTGGAAAGGTATTGGGAATAATTCAATCCCGGGTTGCTGATGGCGTGCATCTCCATCTTGATGGGTTGCAGGATGCCCATCACTTGGCTGTCGGCATAGCCCTTGGCATACAAGGTCTCGCGTGCGATGGCACCCGAGGCTAATTCCGCCATCGTCTTCATGTCGCGGTATTCCAATGAAGCAGGAATCAGGTAGGCTGCATTCGTATAGAACGACACGGTGGGCTGTTTGCTCGAGAGTGCCAGCTCCGTCGTGCCTTCTGGGATGTAATAGAAGGCGTAGATCTTGCCCTGTTGCATCGCCTCGCGTGCCTCGCCGAAGTTGGCGTATTGCTTGACGATGGCGGTCTGCTGGAAGGCGTCGAGGTTGCGCAGCACCTGTCGGGTAATGGAGGTGTTGTCCTCATCGACCACACCAACAGGGATGTCCATCGGCAGACCTTTTCCCATCAAGGTGGTGAAGAAGAGGAAGCCGATCAGCGGGGCAACCACCATGCAGAAGACATAGACCGGCTGCGACAGCATTCGAGCCACCTCGCGCTGCACCACGCGCCACACGCCTTTCTTCTCTGTCGTTTCAGAATTCATTTTTTATGCTCCTTTTCCACAATCACGCTCATGCCCGGGCGCAGGTCTTCACTTGTCGAAAGCGGTGTGGCACGCACCTCGAAGGTCTTCAGGTCGTATTGTCCTGTCTCCTTGGTGGCCTTCCATGCGGCGAAGTCGCCGATGTCCTTCATGTAACTGACTTTCATGCGGATGCTACGGTCCAAGGCGGGCACGTAGGCATCAAACTCACTGCCGATGGGGAACTGCTTCAGGTCATCCTCACGCACATTGAAGGAGGCCCATTGGTCGTCCATCATCGCCACGTTCATGATGGGAGCGCCTGTGCCGACCAACTCGCCCACATGGGGGAAGATTTCAGTAACCTCGCCGTCGGAGTATGCCGTCAGCACCGTCTCGTGGATGTAGGAATTGACTTCGGCCACAGCGCCTTGTGCCTGCAATACCTGAGCGGCAGCCATCTGTTTGTCCTCCGAACGGGCGCCTTCAAGGGCAAGGTCGTATTGCGACTTGGCTGCTTTCTCCGTTGCGATAGCGGCATCATACTGTGCCTTGGTCTCATCATATTTCTGTGCACTCACCACGCCGTCCTTGTAAAGGTTGCTGACGCGGTTGAATGATTTCTCCATGACATCCACACCCACTTTCGCCTTTTGCCACATCTCGTAGGCGCCCTCGATTTGCCCTTTCTGTGCACCATGCTGTGCCTTGGCGCTTTGGGCTCTCGCCGCTTTTGCCACGGCTTCGGCTTGGGCTTTCTTGGCCTCCACTTCAGGGGCTTCAAGGATGGCCAAGGTGTCGCCCTTGCGCACCTTCTGGCCTTCCTGCACCTTGTACTCAAGGATACGGCCAGGCACCTTGCTCGAGACTCGGTATTCGGTCACTTCGGCCTGACCTTGCAGATACTCAGTTTCCTTGTGGAAGGTGATGATACCGATCACGCAAACCACGATAATCACACACGCCAGCACACCTAATGCAAGATACGTGTTCACTCTTTGTTCTTTTAATGTGCTCATAGTATTTCTTTTTTTGTTATTTCAAACTCACTCCTGCGGCTTTGCGAAGGTTCACTCCCGCCATGATGCAGTCGATTTTGGCGTCGATATAGTCCGAATGGGCTTGCAGCCAAGCCGTTTGTGCCAGGTCGATGACCGACGACTCCACCACGCCTTCACGGAAACCTGCCGTCGCCATACGGAGGTTCTCGTCAGCGTCGTTCAGTTTCTCTTGTGTCAACTTCAGACGGGCATTGGCCTCGCCAAGTTGTTTTTCGCATTGGCGTACCTGAAGCATAATCATCTCCTTCGAGTCCTCATAGTTATATTGCTGGATCTTGGCTTCAGCCTTGGCCATGCGCGTCTTGTTGTAGCCCTCGCCCCAATGGAAGATAGGGATTTTGGCCATCACGCCGAAGTTCCACATGCCGCCGAACTCGTTCTGGAAGCCGTTGAAACACGAGGGGTTGCTCACTGTATAGTTGCCGAAAGCCCCAATTGTGGGCAGGTAGTCGGCGCGGGTGACCCACACCTTCTTGGCATAGATGTCGTTGGCGATGCTGAGGCATTTCAGTTCGGGACGATGGGCTTCGACATCGCTTTCGGAATAGAAAGGATGAGTGTTCGTCACCAACACATCATCAAGGTTCTCGTCCGCCAGCATGATGTTGGAATCCAAAGGCAGACCACAGATTTGGCAAAGCAGCATCTTCGACAGCGCCAAGCCGTTTTGCGCCTTCAACAAGGATGTTTCGGCTTCATTCAACTTCACTTTCACCGAAAGTTGGTCGGAAGTGGTCGCCACGCCTTCGGCCACCAACTTATCCATATCGTTGGACAGCGAGCGGAGCGTCTCGGTATAGTTCTCGGCCAATTTCAACTTGTTGGCGATGGAAACGATTTGCCAATAGGCCTTGTCCGTCGTGACCACCGTTTCCTGCTCTTGCATCTCCAACTTCGACTCGGCCAGTTCCTTCAAATCCTTGGTAATCTGGTTGTAAGCATATATCTTGCCGCCAGCGAAAATCGGTTGCTGAATGGAAACTATGCCTGCATAAACGTTTTTGGTGTCGATTTTGAACGCATCGCCCACTTGCTCGCCGATTTGGTTCAAGGCATCCTCAACATTAAGGCTCATCAGGTCGGTGACAAGTTTGTTGACGGTTGGGTCGTTTTGCAACAAAGTCCAAGCGATGACCGCTGCCGGGTCGCTTTGGTAGACCTGCAGCAGTTCCTCGCGGTAGGCATCGATTTGGGCTTGCGTCATCGTGCCGATGCTGCCGAGCGTCGCCAGATTCTCATCGCTCAAGAGTTGGAGGCTCTTGTTGTTGTGCATGTAAGTTCCCGTTGCCTCCACTTTGGGAAGGTAGTTGGCATACGAGGAATACATCTCGTACCTTGCCTTGTCGACTTCCGTTTCGGCCACTTTCAGTTTCTTGTTGTTCTCCAACGCGAGGCGGTGACATTCGTCCAAAGTCAGCACCCTTTGTGCATTCGCTGTGACAGCCATTAAGCAAATCATCAGCACCATCTTGATTTTCAGTCTTTTGTTCATATTGCTCTTTCCATTTGTTTGATGGCGCAAAGTAACGGCAACTTTTTCGACCAAAAGCAATCTTTTTGGAACTGAAAACTATCTAAAAGTCGAAATAATCATATTTTTTAATCAAATATCAATTAAAAATATCTACTTTTGCCGAAAATTTCAACAAATGGAAACACAAAAGCTAACAAGTATCAGCCTGTTGAGGGCAAAAGACTTCATCCCATCGGGTGACATCATTAATATAGGTGACGATTTCTTTATGGCGGAGCGCACCAACGAGGCCAACTACGACCTGTTGCGCCATCCATGCCGCATTGATGCCTACGTGGTGGCCTTTTGCAAAAGCGGCAGTTTCAAATGCCACATCAACCTGAAGGAATACGAAATAGGGGAGGGGATGATTATGGTGAACCTGCCGCAAAACATCATCAGCGTGGAGCCTAAGGAATCTGCCGACAAACCCACGCTGACGGTCATTGGCGTTTCACCCAAGTTTTTGTCCAACTTCAGCTCCGACATCAGCAAGATGCTCAACGAGGCCATGACCCTTTTAGACAATCCCTGCATGCGTCTTGAAGAAGAAGAACTCTACATTGTAAAAGAATACATTCAACTGATTGACAAGTATATACACTCGGACTATGTCTATGCTCACGAAAGCGTCAGTCACCTGATTTCGTCGGTGTTCTACCTCTTCGGTAGTTTCATCAACAAACGGATTATGAGCCAAAACGACGAGGAGAAGTCCGCTTCGACGCGACACAAGATTGTCTTTGAGCGGTTTATCGAATTGGTCACCCGGCACCACAGCAAAGAACGCGGCGTAGGGTTCTATGCCGACAAGCTGTGCATCACTCCCAAATATCTCTCCAAAATCGTGAAAGATACCAGCGGCCTCTCCGCCCCGCAATGGATCGACCAATACGTCATCCTTGAAGCCAAGCAAATGCTGAAACACAGCGATTTGTGCATCAAGGAAATCTCTGAAGAGCTGAACTTCCCCAATCCGTCGTTTTTCTTCAAGTACTTCAAGAAACACACGGGGTTGACCCCGAACCAATATAGGAATAGTTGATTGGCAATCCGCAATTCGGGCGCAGGCTTGGGTTGCGGATTTTTTTATGGGTTAAGCCTACAATGATACGGGGTGGTGGTCGGGGGTGACGGTGGCACGGCCTGCGGGTTGGAAAAACCGAATTGGGGGAAAGCGCCTGCGGCCTATAGGGGCACGGAATGACAGAACCGAGAAAGAGAAAACAGCGCAACGAGAGAAAACAGAACGGGAACCCCTATCCCTCGCGCCCCGTCCGCGCCAGCGCGGCCGACCCGCCCGACAGGAGTCCGCGC
>DBXU01000165.1:17908-18055 GCA_002310075.1 Bacteroidales bacterium UBA1204
GGTGGCAACGATGAGGGGGCGAAACAAGATGCGCTTTAGCGCTCCACAAAGGGAACCGCCGGGCGGACGCGCAAGCAGGGGCGCAAAACAAAAGGGGCGCGGCGACCCCCGCTAATAAGTTGCGAGGTACGAGAACCGCTTGGGGGT
>DBXU01000165.1:18147-18352 GCA_002310075.1 Bacteroidales bacterium UBA1204
CGAGTGTCGCGGGACAGCGAAGAGCAGCGGCGGTGAAGCGCAAGGCCGCCAACAGAAAAAAGCGCACGTCAGCTCAGCATTTTTTTCTATTGGCGCTCGTTATAGCCTTGCGCACACCAAGGCAGGCGCAAGAAGCGGCGACGAAGGGAACACCGATTTCCCCCTCCTGCTGAATTAGGTAGGTTGTGCGTTGGGATGATGTGTC
>DBXU01000165.1:18367-18810 GCA_002310075.1 Bacteroidales bacterium UBA1204
TGCTTTCGACACTATTTCAACCATTTCCTGTACTTGATCCAGACACGGAGCCAGATGCGGGCGATGGAGTCGATGGCATCACCAAATATCATTTTGCTGTATTTGTCGAAGTTCTGACCCCACTCGGTCTGCTCCATGAACTCTTGCATGGGCTGTGTGTTCTGGAAGGTCTCAGGGATGAGATAGTATGAGAACAGATAGGAGTATTGCGAAACGGCACTCATGAAGTCCCATGTGTTGTCGTTGTCGCCTCCCCAACCGTGAGTGTACTTGCGCGTGGCCACATCGTTCTCGACATCCATGACAAAGGGTGTCGGTTTGAGTGTCAAAGGATAGCCATCGGGGTCGTAGAAGAAACGGTTGTTGTCCTTGTCAATCTTGTAGGACTTGTTGACCTGGTCTTCCCACTTCTTTTCAATGGCTCCGTGGATGCCTTTCTCGTC
>DBXU01000165.1:18859-18990 GCA_002310075.1 Bacteroidales bacterium UBA1204
GCGATGTGGTTTCCCGTGGTAGCGATGGGACAGCCTCTGTCCTCGCGGTGCAGCATCTTGAAGTTGTCGACGATGCTGTGGGATATGGACTCGCAACGGTCGGCACAGTTGCCAGCAACGCATTTGTAGGG
>DBXU01000167.1:0-497 GCA_002310075.1 Bacteroidales bacterium UBA1204
TTGGCCGCTTTCGCCGCATTACAAATCATCCCAATGCGTTGGCTATTGCTGGAACTGCTTTTCCCGATGTTTCCTTTTCTCATCGCATTGTTTTCCAAGACTAAAGACGTGAAACATGTTTTCGCCTTTGTCTATGGCTCCTTATTCTTCCTGTCCTTACCTTCCTCACTGTTGCTTTTCATGTATCGTGAGGATATGTTTGGCAATATGGCTGGACCTGGATTGATCATTCTTGTTTTCTGCCTTCTGTGGGCTAATGATATCTTTGCCTATCTGACGGGAAGACTCCTTGGTAAGCATAAACTCTTCCCACGCATATCTCCAGGAAAGACGATAGAAGGCAGCATTGGCGGATTGGTATTCACCCTTATTGCCGTTTTTGTCTTCTCTCGTTATGCCAGCTGGCTTTCCATCTCTGCAGCCTTAGGCATGGCCGCCATTGCCGTCGTGTTTGGCTCATTAGGCGACCTTTGTGAGTCGATGCTGAAACGTCAAGC
>DBXU01000167.1:545-682 GCA_002310075.1 Bacteroidales bacterium UBA1204
GTGATGTTCAGCATTCCGTTTGTTTTTGTATTTTTGCTCCTGCTATGAGGATCAATAAAAAGATACATGAAGAAGGCAACATAGCCATCCTGATCACTTTTGTAGTGATTGCGGTTGTTACTGCCTTCGTCAATTGG
>DBXU01000167.1:731-1461 GCA_002310075.1 Bacteroidales bacterium UBA1204
TGGTTTTGATTGTACGCTTTTTCCGTGTGCCCATATGGAGAAAGACAACTCTTGAACCTGATTCCGTTTTGGCCCCTGCCGATGGAGAGGTTGCAGCCAACGAGGTGGTGATGGAGAATGAGTATTTCCATGACGAGCGTCGCCAGATTTCCATCTTCATGTCCATTTATAATGTCCATGTCAATTTCTTTCCTTTTGATGGCGTAGTGACTTATTATAAATACCATCCCGGTAAGTTTCTGCTGGCTTTCAACCCCAAGTCATCCTCCGATAATGAACATAACACAATCATTCTTAAAGATACAAAAGGCCGTGAGATCCTTGTGCGTCAAATCGCTGGTTTCGTGGCGAGGCGTATCGTGTGCGACTTGAAGCCTGGCGACGAGGCTGTCGTAGGTGAGGAACTGGGCATGATACGTTTTGGCTCCCGTGTGGATGTATTTCTCCCATTAGATGCCGAGATCAAGGTTAAGATAGGTGACAAGACCGTAGGAAAAGAAACGGTTTTGGCTAAGCTGAAATAAACGGTTATTTACAATATCTCTTTGATTTCCAATAAGCTACGAACTTCATAAGTTCGCTCTCCTATGGTTTTTTCTTCGCTAGGATTGAAGAAGAGTTGATCGATTCCGGCAGCACGTGCGCCATCAATGTCAACCGCCATTTCATCGCCAATCATCAGACTTTCTTGGGCCGTTGCCCCTGCTTTTTTCAAGGCGAAGAGAAAGAT
>DBXU01000167.1:1562-4837 GCA_002310075.1 Bacteroidales bacterium UBA1204
GTGATCAGATGTAAGTGGTATTTAGGCTTTAGGTAATCCAATAGTTCCATAGTGCCTGGCACCAACCTGACGATGCGAGGCGACCAATATACATAGTCCTTGCTCAGATTGTCGGCAAGTTCGATGTCATGGATGCCATAATGCTCCAATGGTTTCAGGAATCGTGTGCGATTGAGGTCGTCCTTGGTGATTTTGTCGGCACGATAGAGTTCCCATAATTGTTCGTTCAAAGGATGATAGACCATATGGAAGTCGTGTGCACTCGGTATGCCTAGCTCTTTCAGACCATATTTCTCGTAGATACGCTCGAAGGCCACTTCAGCAGCTGCGTCAAAGTCCCAGAGGGTGCGGTCGAGGTCGAAGAAAATATGCTTGTAAGGTTTCATTTCTGTAGCATTTGACGCTGCCATTCAAACAAAGCCACCGAAGCGGCATGGCTCACATTGAGGGAACGGGTTGGACCAGGCACGGGGATAAACACCACCATATCGCATTGCGAAAGCAGCTCCTCGCTGAGGCCATGACGTTCGCTACCCACCACAAAAGCCACGTCTTCTGGAAGAGGAGTCTCGTAAATGCAGGTTGCATTGTCGGCCGTTTCGATGGCAACGATTTTCTTATGTTCGGGCACAATCTTACGCAGGTCGTTTTCCTCGGTGAAGTACCATCTGATGTTGTCGCGGCTCGATGCTGCCGAACGGCGAATCTTNNTGTTCCTCTTCTTTGCCTAGGAAACAGACCTCTGTAGCTCCGATGTTGTCGGCCAAACGTATCATGGCTCCAATGTTGTCGGGTGTCATCAAATGGTCGGCAATGACTATGGGATGCGGCACCTTTTGATAGAGGCCTTCAGGGTTGAGATGCTCAAATAAATCGTTCGACTTGAGATAGCTCATGGCAGGCTTGGCTTAATACACGAGGATTTTCCTGATGCAGTTATGGGTGTCGGTTGAGATCTGAAGGAAATACATACCACCAGGCAAACCGCTGCACGAGATTTGGTCGTTTCCTGAGCACTCACCTTGCATGACTTGTTGTCCCATGCTGTTGAACAGGGTATAATGGAAAGGACGCCCCAAACTGATGTTCAGGTTGCCATGTACTGGGTTGGGGTAGAGTTGTGCATCGCATATGTTCTCGTCGACGTTTACGATGTTGATGTCAATGGTGATAAAGGAGGGAATGGATTGTTGACCTTGTGGGCTGATGGCAGTGACGCTATAGGTGTAGGTTCCAAGATCCATATACTCGATGAAGTAGTTTCCGTGTTGATTGGCAATGATTTCGCCATCACGACGGATGATGTAGTTGTCATCGGGATTCAGAGGCTGCCAGTGCAGGTTGACTTGATTCATGTTGGCATAGCCCTCCAGTTGCAAGGCNNGGCATCAGGGTGATGGTGTTCGACGAAGGGAACTGCACGTCATCAATCCAACAGCAATCGTCGCCATAGCTACCGCTGCCGTTCTTCGAATAGATCCATTTAAACTTGTGTGTGCCTGCCGTGACAGGGAAGTGCTCACGGCTCCAGTCGACTTCGCCCGACCATTCTCCCATCACCGTATTGTCAATATAGAAGGTGAGGAGGTCCTTGTTTGCCTCGCAGCATACTTTTTTGTAGAAGTTGATCTCTCCGTCCTCAGCGACATCGATACTGATCTGAAGCGTGGTGAGGTTGGTGTGGCCGATGGCCCCTGAACGAGCGCTATACGTGCCCGTATGGGCCGTCGAATTGTCGATATACCAATGTGCACCCCCTAAGGTCTCCCAGTTGAAGGCGCTGAAGTCGCCCGTCTCGAAGGTCTCTTTGACGGGGCCGATGTTAATGAAATCGGTGCCTTCAAGCCCATAGTGACCGGCATAGGCATGATAGTATGCCTCGAAGCTGGATCCGTTGGGTACTTGTGAATCTGTGGTGAATGAAGCCGTTGCTGTGACGGTATTCCCTGCAGCAACATCTCCGAAGGAATAGATGTCGGGGCTGAAGACGAGGTCTGTGGTGCTGCTGAACAATTGAATCATGGCGTTATGGGCGTCTGATGATCCAATGTTTCTGATGCCAACCAACAGTGTGCAGGTCTCGCCTGGATGAACGGTCCCAATGGGTCGAAACTCAGCTAAGGTGAAAATAGGGGCATGGAGTGTCATACGGAAGCGGCTGGTCCACGTGCCGTTGGCATCGCTGCAAACCAAAGTAAACTCGGCTTGGGTGCCATCGGCGACGGCATCGCTTATGGCAATTTCGAAGCCGTTGCTGATGGTGTAATGTCCCATGGCATCGATGGAAGGGATGGTGGCCTCGCCATCGATGACTTCTACCCATGGCGATTCGCTACTCAAGGTCGCCTGTATGTTGGATGTGCCGGCGTTGCCCAGGTTCTTGACGGTGAGGTCGAGGCCTAGGGTCTCGCCATAGTCGGCTTGATGGTTGCTGTCGTTGATGGAAAAGCTTTCGTAGGTGATATAAGCCCCATTGGCAGGGATGACTTCGATGTCGCGCACCTCGGTGACTTTGTTGAAGCCCATCACCACAAGTTGGGCGGTGCCTTCTTCTTCCAAGGCAGTAAAATGCAGCGTGCCTTCGCCGTTGACGATAGGTGTGCAGCACAGCACTTGTCCGTTGAACGAAAGGGTGGCTGTGGCGTAGTCGGTATTGGCGGTGACCACGAGTTCTGACTGGCCAAGGAATATGGCCTCAGGTTGACAAACGACGTTCATTTCAGTCGGGTTGTCGGTGCGCATGACGAGTGAGGGGTCGCCAAAGAGGATCCAAGTGTTGTGGGTGGCTCCTTGGTCGCTGGGATGCAGGTCAAGGATTTTCATGTTGCCGTTGAGTGATGCCCCAGCTAGGGTGTGGTGGAAATGGTCGGCATTGCGCCATTCACACAAGACGTTGACCATCTCATCTTGTCCTGTCATTGGTGGCTGCCATGGTTGGTTGATCCACGAGAACATACCGCCTATGGCGCCAGTGGGGACTCCAGTCGAGTTGTTGGTGGCACGCATCCATGCCTCGGCAAAGCAGGTGGTGCTAAATTGACCATTGAGGCAGGCTGTCGACCATATGACGGGCCATTTGTAGTCGTTGACGAGCGCGTTGACGTGGCTGTTATTAAATGTGCCTACATGCCAACCTGTCTGCGACCCGTGGTTGCAGTAGTTGCAAAGGCTTGCGCCGTTGTTGAAGTCCTCGCTCAGCATGGCTGCGTTGGTGCCCACGCCCACGCCTTGATAGTGCTGTGACACGCTCTCGTAGGTGTAGTGCATCAAGGTGT
>DBXU01000167.1:4867-5534 GCA_002310075.1 Bacteroidales bacterium UBA1204
GCCTTCGGTAGAGCCAATGCCTATGCCATGGTTAACCCAGGTTACGGAGGAAGGCATGTCGCGTTCATAATACAGCACTTTGGCCACCTGGTTTTGCAGGTCAGCGAAACTCTCGACGGAGAATCGGCCCACGAAGACCTCGGGGTAATAGTCGTTGCCTTCCAATTGGCCGAACCAGATGTCGGANNCGGCCACCACTCATCGAGTGGGGGGTAAGGTCGGCATAGTCGCCCACCAACAAGACATAGGTGAGATTGTGTTCAGGGTTAGTGTAGATGCTGTTGATGTAATTCTTGATACTGCTGTCGTTGTTGCCACCCACTTCGGAGAGGCTCACCATGGTGGTGGGACGGCCCGACAGGTTCTTCCAGTCGACGAAAGGCTGCATGGCTTCCATGTATTGGTCGGGGCAGACGACAAGCATCTCACCGGCATCGGGCAGAAATGGGTATTTGGCAGCCTTGGCTTTGTAATTGATGAAGCGATGGCTGTATAAGGCCTCTGTCTCGGGTGCTATCTTTATCGAACGCTTGTTGGCCTGCTTCGGATTGTCGCCTCTCTCTCCAGTCTTACGCATGATAAGGGTCATTTGTGTAAAGACACGGAGGGTCTTGGTCACGGGGTTATAGGCAAAGGGATATACCAAGATGTTCTGCCCTCGGCAGTC
>DBXU01000167.1:5680-7281 GCA_002310075.1 Bacteroidales bacterium UBA1204
AGCACTTCCATAGCGTCATCATCCCCAATAAGCATGGGGATGGCAAACAGCGGCAGGTCGGGGGCGCCTTCCTGGAGCATGGAAGCCATCTGCGGCACGTTAATGCTGTATTGCAGTCCGTCAGGGGTGTTGACAGGTGTTTTATGGAAGCCGTTTAAGGTAAAGGCTACAGTTGATTCCTGTTCCGTGCAGGATAAAAGTTTGACGGTCGGTGACTCAGGCTGTTGGCTTTGTATGGGAATCCATTCCTGGGCGATGATGCCGAGGGGGAGGAAAAACAAGGCTATGAGTAATGCTATTGAGTTTCGCATGGTTGTGGTGTTTGATGCTGCAAAGATAATCCAAAAACGTAAAACCCGCATTGACGGAGTGTGTTTTTCTCCATCATGCGGGCGCTACGATACAAAAAATCAAATAGTCAGTTACGATAATGCTATATTCGAAGTACTATCTTCATGTTAGGTTCAGCCTTAGTCGACGTTGTCGTGGAGGAAGGAGTTCTCGCTGCTGATGCCGTTGCTCGAAGTGGAGTAGTGCGACAGGTCGGCTTCGTTGCCATCCTGGTTGATCTCCACGTTGCGGCGCAAGTAGGCAGGCTGGTTTTCGAGCTCTTCCAAGCCACGTGTGGTCCTGAAGTTCATGCTCAAGTTGCGGAGACGCTGTCTCTTCAGCTCGGCTTTTGGGTCGCTGTTCTTGACCTTTTTGGCCTCGAGCAAGGCGACTTCTTGTTCGGCACGGGCCTGGACCTCTTCCTTGGTGATGATACGAGATGTGATCTCGAAGCCATCGTCTTCGCTGCTGTTGGAACGGAAGGGGTTATCGAAGACTCTGACAACGGGGCGTTCTTCCTCGTAATGCACGGTAGGTTTGTCCTCTTGGACCGGAGCGGCAGGTGTGGCTTCCACTGTGGGTTCAAACAGAGGCTCGTCGTCTTCGGGAGTCGGCTCTTCTGCAGGGGCGGCTTCTTCGACGGGTTGGAACGTCTCTTCCATTTCAGGGGTTTCGTGAGTCTCCTCAACGAACAGAGAGTGCACGGTCTTCTCCTCGTGCTTTTCTTCGACAGGCTCTTCTTTGGTAAGGACGGCCTGAGGGGCGATGAAAGCGGGAGCTACAGGCGTCTCTGCCTTGGCTTCAGGTTGGTCGGGCGTTTCCTTGTCCTTGATGTCTCCATTCAAGCTATATACCTTCTTAGGTTGCACAGGAGTGCTGGGTTTTTCCTTCTCGCCAACGACAGCGGAGTAGGGCTTTGCATCGTGGTTGAATCCCGTGGCGATGAGGGTCACACTGATGGCCTCGCCAAGGCTTTCGTCGGTGCCGTTACCCCAGATGACGTCGGAGTTGTTGCCACAGGCGTTTTGAGCGATTTCGAGGATCTCGTCGACTTCGTCGAGTGAGACCTCGTTGGCGCCCGAGGTGATATAAAGAAGGATGTTTTTGGCACCTTCGATGTTGGAGTCGTTGAGCAAAGGTGAGTGGATGGCATCTTTGATGGCTTTTTTGGCCCTGTCTTCGCCTTCGGCCGTGCCAGAGCCCATAATGGCTTTGCCGCTGTCTTTCATGACGGTCTTGACGTCTTCGAAGTCGACGTTGACATAGCCGGG
>DBXU01000183.1:0-3164 GCA_002310075.1 Bacteroidales bacterium UBA1204
CATCGACCACCTTGCCTTTGCCTTCGTCGCCCCATTGTAAGCCGAGTAGTATGTCTAATTTGTTCATATTTTGAAATTCAAGATTTAAAATTCAAATATTCAAAGATTCAAAATGCTGGATTGCTTCGTTCCTCCCAATGACGCAAAGCGTCTCCTAACTCACAACTCTCAACTAACCACTGACTCTAAACTCTAAACTCTCAACTTTTCTTATGTCCGTAAAATATCAAAGAATGATGCGTAATCTCAACACCTAACTGTTCCTCAATAGACCGTTGGATTTCAAGCAAACGCGGGTCACAAAACTCCATGACGTTTTCCGTCTCCAAGTCGATGAAATGGTCGTGCTGGCGGAACTTGTAGGAGCGTTCGTATTGCGCGCAGTTGTGTCCAAACTGGTGCTTGATGACAAGGCCGCAGTCCAAAAGCAGGTCGATGGTATTATATAGCGTAGCCCTACTGACGCGGTACTTGTTATCTTTCATCTGATTGTACAACGAGTCGATGTCGAAATGCCCGTTGATGGAATATATTTCCTTCAGGATGGCAAACCGTTCAGGAGTTTTGCGCAACTTTCGTCGTTGTAAATAGTCAATAAAGATTTTCTTGACGGCCAAATAGGTATTGTCAAACGAGTTTTTCATTTTCGAAGTGGTAGTTGCTGCAAAGGTAAGAATATTTCTCAGACTGATTCTAAATAATCTATATTATTTTGTCTCAGTTGCTGTTTTTTCTTACTACTTTTTGGATTTCTTTCAACTGGTTCAGTTTGGCAATCAGGTCGTCAAGTTCTTTGGTGTTGTGCACATAGATAGAGATGGCAGCTTCCACCACATCTTGTTTGGCTTCCATATGGAGCGAGTGCAGGTTGAGTTGCATCTCGTTGGAGAGAAGGTTGGTCATGCGATTGAGCAGTCCCTTGGTGTCCAAAGCGGTGATTTTCAGCTCAGCAAGGAAGGCGATCTCGCTCTTGGGTTGCCATTTGGCTTTTACGATGTTATTGCCGAAACGCGACGAGAGTTGGATGGCCTTGGGACAATTGCTTCTATGTATTTGCAATGGCTCGCCAGGGAAGCTGAAAGCGATGACGTCGTCGCCTGGGATCGGGTTACAGCAGGTCGAAACGTTGAAGTCGAACTCACCAGAGGTGGTGATGGAAGGTGTTTCGTCCTTTTCTTTGCTGCTGTTGCCCAGCAGTCCGAAGGTGATGTAGCGCACGAAGCTACCATTGGATTGAGGCTTTAACACGCTGCGGATGAGACGTTCGTCGATTTTTCCGGTAGCAACGTTATAATAGAAGTCGATGGAGCTGGTGAGGTTTTCGGCTGTCATCACAGCGTTTCGGTTGACTTTTGATGGCTCCATGTCGAGTTTCTTCATGATGGCTTCGAATTTCTGCTCGCCCTCTTCGCGGAAACTACGGCGGTATTCTTTGATGCCGCTTTTGAGTCGCGATTTGGCTGTGGCTGTGGCGAGAAACTCGAACCATTTCTCTTGAGGGTGTTGTGAGTCAGAAGTGATGATTTCCACTTGGTCGCCCTTGACGAGTTTGCGGTCGAGTTGGGCCAACTGGTTGTTGACATTGGCAGCTATGCTATGGTCACCAATCTCACTGTGGATGTTGTAGGCGAAGTCGAGCACGGTGGAGCCTTTGGGTAGCGTGATCATCTTGCCTTGAGGAGTGAAGACGTAGATTTCGTCGGAGAAGAGGTCGAGTTTGAAATTGTCGACAAACTCTATGGCATTATCCGATTCGCCACTGATGAGGTCTTGTGCTTTCTTCAACCATTCATCGAATCCGCTTTCGGTCTTGTCGTCGTCAGTTTTGTACTTCCAATAAGCAGCGAAACCTTTTTCGGCGATTTCCTCCATGCGTTGGCTGCGGATTTGCACCTCCACCCAGTTGCCGGTCTGACCCATTACCACGGCGTGCAGACTCTCATAGCCGTTGGCTTTCGGAAACGAGATCCAGTCCTTCAGCTTCTTGGTGTAAGGACGGTAGCAGTTGGTCAGCACAGCGTAGATCTTCCAGCACTCCATACGTTCCTGCTCTTTCGGGCAGTCGGTGATGAGGCGGACGATGAAGGAACCATAGAGGTCCTCAAAGGCCAACTCCTTGTCCATCATGCGTTTCCAAACCGAGTTGACCGAGCGTTCCTTAATTTCCGCTCTTGCCTTGATGCCGTTTTTCGCCAATTCAGCCTCGATGGGGGCGATGAAGTCGCGCAATTCACCCATGCGCATGGCACGCACATCGTCCATGCGTTTGCGGATGTTGTTGTAAATGGTGGGGTTGGTGTATTTGAAGGCTAGGTCTTCCAATTCGATCTCGATGGCATGGAGGCCTAGACGATAGGCGAGTGGAGCATAGATATAAGTGGTCTCGGAGGCGATCTTCAGTTGCTTGTGCTTNNATCGAGTCCAAGGTGCGCATGTTGTGAAGGCGATCGCTGAGTTTGATGAGCACCACGCGGATGTCGTACGACAACGAGGAGATGACTTTCTTGAAGTTCTCGGCCTGTGCGCTCTCGGCACCTTCAAGGTTGGCGAACTTGGTGAGTCCGTCCACCACACGCGAAACCTTCTCGCCAAACATTTCTCGGATGTCTTCTAAGGTATATTTGGTGTCTTCCACCACATCATGCAATAGGGCGCAGATGATGGATGTGCGACCCAATCCGATATCGCTGGCGGCAATGGTGGCTACTTCGATGGGATGGTAGATATAGGGTTCGCCTGAACGTCGACGCTGGTCCTTGTGGGCTTCCACGGCAAAATAAAACGCCTTGTTGACCATCTCCAGGTCTTGGGCTTCTTTGCGCGTCTGCCAAGCGTCAAGAAGGCGCTGGTGTCGTCGCTCTATCTCTTCTTTCTCTTCTTTGGAATAGGTGTCGGGTAAAATGGGCTCCATAGGCAATCTTCTTTTTCAAACCGCAAAAATATGCATTATCCTTTTGTATTACGTCATGGAACGAGGATTTTTTTTGTATTTTTGCGCCCATAATGAAGAACATACGAAATTTTTGCATCATAGCTCATATCGACCACGGCAAATCGACCTTGGCCGACCGCCTTTTGGAACTGACCCACACGCTTAACGACAAAGAACTTGTCGACCAGGTCCTTGACGACATGGACCTTGAACGCGAACGCGGCATCACCAT
>DBXU01000183.1:3218-4616 GCA_002310075.1 Bacteroidales bacterium UBA1204
TCGACTTCTCCTACGAGGTGTCGCGTAGCATTGCGGCTTGCGAAGGTGCTCTGTTGGTGGTGGATGCCACACAAGGTATTCAGGCTCAGACGATTGCCAACCTCTATTCCGCTCTTGAGCACGACCTCGAGATCATCCCCGTGATGAACAAAATCGACATGGACAGTGCCATGGTCGATATTGTGGAGGACCAGATGGTAGACCTTCTGGGCTGTGATCCCAGCGAAATCCTGAAAGTCAGCGCTCGAACAGGCGAAGGCGTGCCTGCCGTGCTCGACGCCATCGTCGAACGCATCCCATGCCCCAAAGGCGACCCTGAAGCTCCGTTACAAGCCCTCATCTTCGACTCGGTATTCAACTCGTTCCGCGGCATCATCGCCTATTTCCGTATCATGAACGGCACGATGCATACCAACGACTTGGTGAAGTTCTTCGCCACGGGCAAGGAATACAATGCCGATGAGATCGGTGTGCTCCAGTTGAAGCAAGTGCCTAAAAAAGAACTCTCTGCGGGCGATGTGGGTTACATCATCTCTGGCATCAAGACCTCTAAAGAAGTCAAGGTGGGCGACACCATCACGCATGTAGACCGTCCTTGCGCCGAGCCTGTGGCAGGCTTTGAGAATGTGAAACCCATGCTGTTTGCCGGTATCTATCCCGTTGACGCTGACGACTACGAGGAGCTGCGCGCTTCATTGGAGAAGCTGCAACTCAACGACGCTTCCCTGGTTTGGGAGCCTGAGTCTTCGGCCGCTCTGGGCTTCGGCTTCCGTTGCGGCTTCTTGGGCCTTTTGCACATGGAAATCGTACAGGAGCGCCTCGATCGTGAGTTCGACATGGACGTTATCACCACGGTGCCTAACGTCTCGTTCAAGTGCTATAAGACTGACGGCGAAATGATTGAGGTGCATAACCCCAGCGGTTTGCCCGAGGTGACGAAGATTGACCATATCGAGGAGCCTTACATCCTTGCACAAATCATCTCGAAGAATGAGTTCACGGGACCTATCATGACGCTTTGC
The DNA here is from genome assembly GCA_002310075.1 of Bacteroidales bacterium UBA1204. Next base: position 4,241 of record DBXU01000183.1, read on the forward strand.
ATCGACCGCCGTGGCGTGCTGAAAAACCAGGTCTATCTCTCCACCGACCGCGTGGAGCTGACCTTCCAGATGCCGTTGAGCGAGATCGTCTTCGACTTCTATGACAAATTGAAGTCTATCTCGAAGGGCTATGCCTCTTTCGACTATCATATTGCTGGCTATCAAGATGCCGACTTGGTNNNCTCGACATCATGCTCAACGGCGAGTCCGTCGACGCTTTGTCTACCTTGATTCACCGCGGCCATGCATACGATTTCGGTCGCCGTATGTGCGAGAAGCTGAAGGAGTTGATACCCCGTCACCAGTTCGACATCGCCATACAAGCGGCCATCGGTGCTAAGATCATCGCACGCGAAACGGTGCGCCAGGTGCGTAA
>DBXU01000183.1:4690-4881 GCA_002310075.1 Bacteroidales bacterium UBA1204
CGCATGCGTCAAATCGGCAACGTCGAAGTGCCGCAGTCGGCGTTCCTTGCCGTCCTGAAACTGGATTGATCATTCTCTAAACTCTAAACTCTAAACTGAATGTCTCCCCTGCAGTATCAAATCGCCCTAACCCTCCTCCCTGGTATCGGTGATATCAGCGGGAAGAAATTCGTTCAGTATTGCGGTAGCGC
>DBXU01000183.1:4904-44020 GCA_002310075.1 Bacteroidales bacterium UBA1204
CGCAAGTCGCTGGAGAAGATCACAGGCATGCGTGAGGCCTCCATCGACGCCATCTGCAAGCCCAAGGAATACCTGAAAAGGGCAGAGGAGGAGATTGAATTCGTTGAGAAAAACGGTATCCAGCCCTTGTTTTTCCTTGATTCGGACTATCCGCGCCGTCTCTTGCAGTGCGATGATGCTCCGATGATGTTGTATTACAAAGGCAAGGCCAACCTCAATGCCAACCGCGTGGTGGCCATCGTTGGCACACGCAACATCACGGAATACGGTAAGGAGAACTGTAACCAGCTAGTGGAGGATTTAAAGGATGACAACGTGCTGATAGTAAGTGGATTGGCCTATGGTGTCGACACCTGTGCCCATAAAGCCTCGGTGAAGCAGGGCATCCCCACGGTTGGTGTGATGGGTAGCGGCATGCAGCAGGTCTATCCTGCACCGAATAAGAAGCTGGCTGCTGACATGGTGGAGCAAGGTGGCGGCATCCTGACAGAGTGTATGAGCGGCACCTTGCCCGACCGCGAGAACTTTCCGCGCCGCAACCGCATCATCGCGGGCATGGCCGATGCCGTGGTGGTCATCGAGTCGGCGATGAAAGGCGGATCGTTGATTACTGCAGATTTGGCCAATTCCTATAGCCGCGACGTGTTTGCCTATCCTGGTCGCGTGATGGATATCTACAGCCAAGGCTGTAACTACCTCATCCGCACCAACCGTGCTCACCTCATGGAAAGCGTGCTTAACCTGCGCTACATCATGCGATGGGATTCAGGGTCGAAAACCGAGAAACAGACGGCTTTGTTCCGCGAGTTCACGGCCGAGGAAAAGCTGGTCATGGACTGCTTCGGTGCGAATGCCGTCATCAGTCTTGACGACATCATCGTGAGGACGGAGCTTTCTACCACGAAGATAGCTGCTTTACTATTGAATTTGGAATTTGACGGCGTGCTGATGGCATTGCCGGGAAAGAGGTATCAGAAATGCTAGGCAAGGTCATCAAATCAACGGGCAGTTGGTATGTCGTCCTTGACGAACAGGGACGTCAGTGGGAATGTCGTCTTCGCGGCAAGATTCGCCTCGACGGCATTCGCTCGACCAACCCTGTGGCTGTTGGTGACAACGTGGAGTTTGAGCAGGAACCTGGCAAGGATACGGGCGTCATCAAGAAGATTGAACCGCGTGACAATGTGATTGTCCGACAGTCGGTCAACCTGAGTAAGGCTTCCCATATCATTGCTGCCAACGTCGATTTGGCCATTGTGGTGGCCACCATCGCACAGCCGCGCACTTCCACGGGCTTCATCGACCGTTTTTTGGTGACTGCCGAAGCCTATCATATCCCCGCAGCCTTGGTTTTCAATAAGTGTGACCTCTACACCGATGAACAGATAGGGGAGATGTGCGTGTTGATGGAATACTACCAAAGCCTTGGCTATACTTCTTTCGGCGTTTCGGCCAAGACGGGCTTCCAAATCGACCAACTGAAGTCCTTGATGCAAGATAAGATATGCCTGTTCTCGGGCCATTCAGGTGTGGGGAAGTCGGCCCTCGTGAATGCCCTCGACCCCTCGTTGGACGTTCGCATCGGAGCCATCTCCGATGTGCACGAAAAAGGCAAGCACACCACCACTTTTGCCGAGATGCATCATCTCGACTTCGGTGCATGGATTGTTGACACTCCTGGCATCAAGGAGTTTGTGTTGTACGACCTTGAAAAAGAGACCTTGGCTCAGCGTTTCCCCGAGATGCGCAATCTGATGAGCGAATGCCGTTTCGCCAACTGCACCCATACCCATGAACCTGGTTGCGCCGTGAAGGAAGCCGTAGAACGTGGCGACATCGCTGATTGGCGTTATATAAATTACATTCGTATGATGACTGGAGAAAGCCATGATTCGGTAAAAGAAGAAGGATTGTAGGGACGCGTCGCATGCGTCCGGTAATAATGACGCATCGCATGCGTCTGAGAAAAACGAACGAATATGAAAACCATCGCCCTATTTGGAAAGACAATAGCCCCGGAGAATGGGGAATTTATTCAGCAATTGTTCAAGGAATTGGCTGACAATCAAGTTGAAATTTTGGTGTTCAAGGCTTTTGCTGACATGCTCAAGGCTTTCGTGCCTGAAGGTGTACATTACAACGTTTTCCGCTCACATGAAGATCTGAAAGCCGATATGTTGTTCTCTATCGGAGGCGACGGCACTATTCTCGACACGGTGCCTTTCGTCCTTGATTCGGGGTTGCCTGTATTGGGCATAAATATGGGGCGTTTGGGTTTTCTTTCCAGCATATCCAAAAATGAGATAGCCATGGCGGTCAATAGTGTGCTTACAGGCGATTACACCGTCGAGCAGCGCACGCTCTTGGAATTGGTCTCGCCAGAAAAGGTCTTCGACGATGTGAAATATGCTCTCAACGAATTGAACGTCATCCGTAATCCTGAACATAGCTTATTGGCTATCAAGGTGTTTGTTGACGATGTGTATCTCAATACCTATTGGGGCGACGGCATTTTGCTGGCTACTCCGACGGGCTCAACGGCTTATTCATTGAGCGCTGGCGGACCTATCATTGCTCCCAATGCGAAGAACTTTGTTATTACACCCATAGCGACGCATAACCTGACGGTACGTCCCGTGGTCATCCCCGACGACAGCACCATCCGCATTCAGGTGGAAGGCCGAGAGAAGAGATTTGTCTTCAGCATGGACTCAAGAAGCTGTACCTTAGACACTTCTGTGCAGTTGGAGGTGCGTAAGGCAAGTTTCTGCCTCAACCTGGTCAGGATGCGCGGCGAGGACTTTTTTGGTACCATTCGCAACAAATTGATGTGGGGAAAAGACAATAGAAACTGATTTCTATCGTTTTCATTGAAAATTTTCCTAACTTTGCAGGCTTGAACTATGAATAGAATAATTCGTTTGCTGCTGATACTGAGTTGCTTGGCTGTTTTAGGCCAAGTTTATGCACAGTTTGATGACCCCAAAACGATAGAAGTGGGCCCTCATGGGGGAATCAGCTATTATATGGGCGACTTGAACCCTGTGAAGCCATTCGCCATGTCGGATTGGCAATATGGAGGTGTGATCCGTTACAATCAGGACAGTCGTTGGTCGTTCCGGTTTGAGTATACTCATGCTACAGTGAAAGCATCAGACGAAAAGATTAAATGGCGCCCTGAACGCGGCTTGAATTTTATGGCCAACATCAACGATTTCAGCTTGATGGCTGAGTTTAATTTCGTGGAATATTTTACCGGCAATCCGAAACGGAATGTGTCGCCATATATTTTTGCAGGTGTTTCGCTATTCCAATACACTCCCTATACCTCTGTTGGAGATTCTTTACTGAACTTGTTGTATCATTACACAGAGGACACAAAAGCATTGAGCGACTCCGCTTCTTTCTTCGATAAGTTGATTGGTAGGGAGAAAGCTCCATTCAAGTTCGGTAAAGACAAGGACATTTTGCTTGCTACAGGGATTTCGATACCATTCGGCATGGGTGTGAAGTTCTCCTTGTCGCGTCATATGGCAGCTACGGTTGAATGGCGAATGCATAAGACCTTTACTGACTATCTTGACGATGTGGCGACGGTCTATCCCGAACAGCACGCCAAGGTGGAAATAGAAGACACAGAATATGACTTGACCGACCCTTCGGGCAAGTATACACTGGGTCAGCAGCGCGGCAATTCCGCCTTCAATGATTGGTTTGGGATGATTAATTTCTCGTTGACATGGAAGTTCAACCTGCCTGATGGAAGAGGGTGTAATCTGAGCAAATTCTAAAAAGGAACAGATGGAAGAGTTAAAGCAACAAATCGACCTCACTAGGCTTCCCCAGCATATTGCCATCATCATGGACGGTAATGGACGCTGGGCGAAGGAGCGCGGCAAACAGCGGCTCTTTGGTCATCAGAGCGCCATTCAGTCGGTGCGCGAAGTGTCTGAAGCCTGCGCCGAACTCGGGGTGTCGTATTTGACTTTGTATGCTTTTTCCACCGAGAACTGGAACCGTCCCGTGGCCGAGGTGAGCGGTCTGATGACTTTGTTGGCCCAAACCATCAAATCGGAGACAGCTACGCTTAACAAGAACAACATCCGACTTAATGCCATTGGCGATTTGAAGAGCTTGCCCAAGGCCAACTATGAACAACTGATGCAGGCCATCGATGGCACCAGCCATAACACACGCCTAACCTTGACCTTGGCATTGAGCTATTCGGGCCGTTGGGACTTGAAGCAGGCCGCGCGCCATATGGCTGAAGATGCCGTCCAAGGAAAGCTTCTCCCCGAATCCATCACGGATGCCACCATTTCATCCTATTTGTCAACGGCCGGTATGCCCGATCCGGAGTTGTTGATTCGTACCAGTGGCGAAGAACGTATCAGCAATTTCCTGCTGTGGGAATTGGCCTATTCCGAGTTGTATTTCACCAAAAAGTATTGGCCCGATTTCAGGAAGGCCGACCTATATGAGGCAATCCTGAATTATCAGCATAGGGAACGCCGGTTTGGCAAGACAAGTGAACAATTATAAAGTAACCTAAGTGAAGAATATCAAATAATGATGCGAAAATATCTACCATTTTTAATGTTGTTGGCGACCCTGTCTTTTGCACAGGCGTCGTTCGCCCAAATTCAGCTTGATGATGATTTGTCGGATATCAATTACATGAATCCTCAGGAATATGAGATCGGTGGTATCGTTGTTGAGGGCGCCAAGTTCGTCGACGGGTCCATGCTGAGCATGATCGCTGGCCTGAGGGTTGGCGACAAGGTGAAGGTGCCGGGTGACGACTTTTCGACTGCCGTCAAGAAGATTTGGGACCAAGGCATGTTTCAGGATGTGGCCATCAACGCTACCGATTTTGTGGGCAACAAGGTGTTTCTACAAATCGTCATCAAGGAGCGTCCCCGTGTTTCAAAGTTCTCTTTTAAAGGAATCAAGAAAAGCGAAGCTGACGAAATCCGTAACAAGATCAACCTTTCAAGAGGCGATATTGCGACCGACCATTTGTTGACAAAAACCCGTCGCATCATTGAAGATTATTATTATGATAAAGGCTACCTTAACGTAAATATCGATATTGAACAGACTGCCGATACGGCTCGTGAGAGCTATATTGACATGCGTATCAATATCGACAAGGGCCCGAAGGTGAGAATCGGCAAAATCAACGTTTTTGGCAACGAAAACATGTCCGAAGGCCAGATCTTGGCTGCCATGAAGGAAACCAAACAACGCGGCCACTTCGACCCATTGACGCCTCTTGGTCCACTGGTGGTGAACACCGTCGCCAATGTGGTTACCCTGAAACCGTTGAAAGCTATCACAGGCGTTGAAGAATACTTCTATGACAATTATCGTCCCCGTATCTTCAAAGCTTCCCGTTACCTGGAAAGTAATTTTAAGGATGATGAGCAGAAAATCATAGAGAAGTACAATGCCAAAGGCTATCGTGACGCCATCATCGTTCGCGATTCCGTTTATAAGATTGACGACAGAAACGTGGGCATTGATCTCGTTATCGATGAGGGCGATAAGTATTATTACCGCGATATCTCATGGACGGGCAACACGAAATACACTGCAGAGACTTTGAACTCGGTTCTTGGCATCAAGAAAGGAGATGTGTACAATAAGGAGCTGTTGACGAAAAACTTGACTTATAGTGAGACTTCGCTCGACATCAGCTCATTGTATATGGACGATGGCTACCTCTTCTTCCGTGTTGATCCTGTTGAAGTTTGTGTTGAGAACGACTCCATCGATCTTGAGATTCGACTTCACGAGGGCAAACAGGCCCGTATCAGCAACGTTACGCTGAAAGGAAACACGAAGACGTTTGACCATGTCGTATTGCGTGAGATTTACACCCGTCCTGGGCAACTGTTCAGCCGTAGCGATGTGACGCGTACTATCCGTGAACTTGCCACTTTGGGCTTTTTCAATCAGGAGTCGATCAATCCGGACGTGAAGGCCAATTATGTCGACAATACGGTCGATATCGAATACTCTGTTGAAGAAGCCGCTGCCGACCAAGTCAGGTTCTCGGCAGGTTACGGCTATCAGATGCTCATCCTTCAGGCTGGTCTGCAGTTTTCCAATTTCTCCATGAGAAATCTGTTCAACAAATCGGCTTGGAAACCGATTCCTGTGGGTGACGGCCAAAAGTTGGGCATCAACGTGACGACCTATGGCAGCCGTTTCATCAACTATGGCATCTCGTTTACCGAGCCTTGGCTTGGAGGACGCAAGCCCAATTCGTTGAGCGTTTCATTATATCAGTCCTTCTATAGCAATGGTCAGGACAGAAAAATCATCGTTGATGGAAAGAAAGAAAAGAACCCCAATTTTGGTTGGTTCCAGATGACCGGCTTTACGATTGGCCTGGGCCGACGACTGACCTGGCCTGATGACTATTTTTCCGTCTACCAAGGTGTCAATCTCATGCGTTACAACTTGAACAAATACAAACCTGCCTACTTCGAGATTGGCGATGGTAACGGCAAGTTCAATTTGATTAGCTATAATTTCGTTCTGAGCCGCAACTCGGTCAGCCAGCCGCTTTATCCTCGTAACGGCTCCGAATTCCAACTCGGACTTGAGATCACGCCTCCCTATTCTCTCTTTACCAACAAAAACTATACAGGTTTGTCGGATAATGAGAAATACAAATGGATCGAAATGCACAAGTGGACTTTCAAGGCTGTATGGTACTCCGAATTGTATGATAAGCTGGTCTTGATGACAAGAGTTCGTTTCGGCTATTTGGGCCATTACAACAGCCAGATTGGTGCTACGCCTTTCCACCGATTCTATTTGGGCGGCGATGGCTTGTCGAATGTGTCAATGGATAGCCGTGAGTTGATCGGTATGCGTGGTTACAAGAATGAGTCACTCACGCCAGGCTATTACATCAACTCAAATATGGGCGGTGGCGATATGTATACCAAATATACCATGGAGCTGCGTTATCCGCTTTCGCTGAATCCTCAAGCAACCATTTATGCCTTGACATTCTTGGAGGCGGGCAACTGTTGGCTGGGCTTCAAAGACTTCAACCCATTCGATTTGAAGCGCTCGGCTGGCTTGGGCGTCCGCATCTACTTGCCGATGTTTGGCCTTCTTGGTCTTGACTGGGGCTATGGCTTCGATGATGTGTATGGAACCACGGGCAACAACGGAAGCCAGTTCCACTTCTCCATCGGTGGCTCCATCGACTAACCATGGAGGTCCCTGAGCCTGGAGCCGCTGAGCCCAGTCGAAGCGCTGTTCTTATTTTGGAACGATTATTGATATAGCAAACAAGAAAGCAATTAGAAACACCATAAAACAATGAAAACACTGAAAACTTTAGTTTTGACCGCTGCCTTGATCTGCGGTGGCGTCATGACCGCTAACGCCCAGATTGGCGGTGGACAAAAAATCGTTTATGTCGATTCCGAATACATTATGAGCAATATTCCGGAATATGGCGATGCACAAGCCGAACTCGAGACTTTGTCAAACAAATGGCAGAAAGAAGTGAAAGCCCTTTATGACAAAGTGGAAGAGATGTATTCCAAGTATCAGAAGGAAAAACTGCTCCTGTCGGAAGACCAAAAGACAGCCCGTGAGCAAGCCATTGTGGCCAAAGAGCAGGAAGCCAAGAATCTTCAGATGCAGTATTTCGGCAGCGAAGGGCAACTCTTCCAAAAACGTACGGAGTTGGTGCAGCCCATTCAGGAAAAGATTTATACTGCCATGAAAGAAATCGCCCAGTCAAAGAACTATGCTTTCGTCCTCGACCTGGCTTCAGGCACCTCGGTGCTCTATGCCAACGACAAGAACGACATCAGCGATGACGTGCTCGATCAACTTGGTAATGTCATGCAGACCGTGCGCCGTGAAGACCGTAAGAAAGGCTCAAGCGGTAGAAAATAATCTATTCTATCAAGAGGGAAGCGAAAAATTGTTAACTTTGCCGCTTGAATAGTAAGAAAAGAGGAGTTAAATCATTAAAATTCAATAAGATGAACAAATTATTCAAGGTTTTGTTTTTAGGTATCGCCCTCTTCTTGATGGGTGGCGTGGCCAGTGCTCAAGTTAAAATCGCTCATGTCAATACGGCAGAGATTCTGAACGCTATGCCTGAAAAGGCTAAGGCTGAGAAATCGTTGGAGAAGTACTATGGCGAACTCCAATCACAACTTCAGACAATGGCTACTGAATACCAAAATAAGATGCAGGACTACGAAGCCAATGTGGCTACCATGTCGAATCTTGTGAAGCAGTCGAAGGAAAAGGAAATCGTTGACATTCAAAACAGAATCCAACAGTTCCAGGCCAATGCCGAACAAGAGTTTGAAGCCAAGCGTGGTGAGTTGCTGGCTCCCATTCTCGACAAGATACAGAATGCCATCAATGCCGTGGGTAAGGAAAAGGGTTACACCTACATCCTCGACTTGGCTACGGGTGCTGCTGTCTATGTTGGTGATGCCGCTACTGATATTACCAAAGATGTGAAAGCTAAATTGGGCGTCAAGTAAGGTAAATCAACCTGCAAAATGAAAACAGCCGACTTTTTCAAGCCGGCTGTTTTTTTATTTAATGCTGTCTCTCTTGACCTTGGCGAAACGTAGTAGTTTTAGGATTCCCAATGGCTTATGGTCGTCTTTGTTGGCAAGATTAAGGTAAAGCCCTAGTTTTTTGACAATCGGAATCTTGAAGGTCTCAACAAACTCGATAAGAGTGCCGTCGGGGTCCTCCACGTAGGTGAAGTGTCCGTTGGCGTCACCCATGTCGAAGTCAATGCCGCTGTCACAAACGAAAGGATGCCCCATAAGCTCGGCTTCTTCTTGGACGGCGCTCATGTTGCGCACGTCGAAGCAGAGGTGGATGAATCCTGGGTCACCCCAATAACGTCCTTCATATAGCTTTTTGCCTGGGCCGTCAACGCTTTGAATGAGCTCAAGATGGGATGTGCCCATAATACGGCTCAACGGGCCCTCGATAGGTTTGGAACGCTCGAGGATGACTCGGCGCACTTGACCTTCGCCGCCTGGGAGACATTTCAGGTCGTCGAAGACACCGGTCTGGTCGAAGACTACCTTGTCGTATTCCAGTAGTTGCGTGTAGAAGGGGAGAGAACGTTCGATGTTGCTCACGCCGATGACAGCGCCGTTGGCACCCCCCGTGGTCTTCTCCTCATTGATGAAGACGTAGTCGTCTTGCTCAATTTGGAAGAGGTTGCCATAGGGGTCTTTCATGAAGAACTCCTTTTGTCCAGCAGGTGAGGTCATGACAGGGCTGATGACGTCGAGCTCTTTATTAATAAAGGTGTTGTAAGCCACTTCGATGTCGGGGGTTTTGACTTTGGCGATGAGAATGCCAAGGTCGCCCAAGCGCACAGGTTCTTTCAGATAGTTGAGTTCGCGCCCCTTGGGTTGCCATATCTCGAAGCCACCGCCGCCACGGATGTTGACCGCGATGCCCGAGCGACGGGGCTGGGGCTTGCCGCCCGTGTAGGGGAGCATACGCTCCGCCACGCCCTCGTCATCGACAATTTTGATTTCGAAACCGAAGTTGTCATAATACCATTTCCAGGCTTCCACGAAGTCGTTGACTCCGATGCCCACTTGCTGTATGCCGCAGATGACTTTCTCTTTCATTATGTTGCTGATATTATTTTGGATAGTTTATAGTACAAAGGTAAGCAATACTTATGGATGTATGCCATAAGCAGTTCCGATTTTCCGATGAGTTTACGGTGCTTCTGGCGTTTGATGGCACGCACGGCGATGGCTCCACACTTGTCTACATCAAGACCATTGGCTTGCCCTGCATCCATTTTGGCATGGGCTGTGCCGTCGCCATGCAGCGCGCTCTTGCTGATCTGTGTGTTGATGCGTCCAGGGATGAGGAAGGTGACGCCAATGTTGTCGTATTCCAGTTCCAAGGATTCGTAGAAACCGAATAAGGCATGCTTGGCGGCACAATAAGCTGAACGCAAGGGGAAGCCGAACAAACCCGACAGTGAAGTGGTCACGCTGAACTGTACGTGTTCCTTGGCTTTGATCATCTCCTTGAATTTCTTCACGAGATAAACGCCACTCAAAAAGTCGATTTTCAGTATTTTCTCATCGACACTGATGTCGGTGTCCAAAGCTTTTTCGCGCTGGGAGATGCCTGCATTGAGCACGAAAAGATCGATGCTCAGGCCTTGTTCCATGACATAGTCGTAGAGCCGGTCGATAGAGGCATAATCGTCCAGCTGGGTTTCGGTGGCATAGGCCTTGACCCCCAATTGCTCGCAGAGTCCTTTTGTCTTATTGAGGTCGTCGATTCCGAGCCCTGTAAGCACGAGATGACAGCCTTCCTGTGCGAGGTGGAGTGCAATGCTTTGCCCGATGCCCGTGCCGCCGCCTGTGACAAGGGCGGTTTTGTTTTTTAGGTCAAACATACTGTGATCGTTAATTTGGTGCAAAGATAAAAATAATTCCGTGATGTTGGGATAATCAATATATTTACTAATTTTGTGGCATCAATGTAGTGAGGGCAGACGCGTGAATCTACCTTCACTCTAAACTCTAAACTATCAACTCTAAACTAAATATGGATATATTTGAAAGAATATCAAAGGATTCCGGTGGCCCGATTGGGCAATATCGTGAACGCGCTGACGGTTATTTCGCATTTCCCCGTTTGGAGGGAGAGCTGGGGCCGCGTATGATTTTCAATGGCAGGGAAGTGCTCTGCTGGAGTTTGAATAACTATCTTGGTCTAGCCAACCACCCCGAGATTCGTCGCGTGGATGCTGAAGCCGCTGCCAAATACGGTCTTGCAGCTCCCATGGGTGCCCGTATGATGACTGGCCATACACGCATGCACGAGCATTTCGAGCATGAGTTGGCTGACTTTGAAAAGAAAGAAGCCGCTTACCTTTTCAACTTTGGCTATCAAGGTATTGTTTCGACCATCGACACGCTGACCACAATGCACGATGTCATTGTTTATGACAACGAAGCACATGCTTGTCTGCTTGACGGTATCCGTCTGCATATTGGCAACAAGTACAAGTACCGCCACAATGACATGGCAGATCTTGAGAAGAAACTTAAGGTCGCTACTGAAGTGGTGGCCAAGACGGGTGGTGGCATTCTCGTCATCACCGAGGGTGTTTATGGCATGACGGGCGCTTTGGGTGACCTCGCCGGCATCGTGGCCTTGAAGAAGAAATATAGTTTCCGCATCCTTATCGACGATGCCCATGGCTTCGGCGTAATGGGTCCCAACGGGCGTGGTACTTCTGAACATTTCGGTGTGATGGACGACATCGACATATACATTGGCGCCTATGCCAAGGCGATGGCCATTATCGGCGGCTTTGTAGCTGGCCCGAAGTATGTGATTGAGTATCTGCGCTACAACATGCGTTCGCAGATGTATGCCAAGAGCTTGCCGTTGGCCATTGTGGAAGGCTGCGAAAAGCGTTTGGAAATCATCCGCAGTGCCGAAGGTGACGCCCTTCGTGCCCAATTGTGGAAGGTGACCCGCGCCTTGCAGAAAGGCTTCCGTGACTTAGGCTTCGATATCGGGCCTGCTGAAGCTTGCGTGACGCCCGTGCACGTGCAAGGAGACGTGGTGCAAGCTACCAACATTGCCATGGACCTTCGTGAGAACTATCGTATCTTCTGTTCGGTCATCACCTATCCTGTCATTCCCAAAGGCATGATCATTTTCCGCATCATCCCGACAGCAGCCCATACGATGGATGACGTCAACTATACGTTGAATGCGTTCACCGAAGTGAAAGAAAAACTTGCTAAGGGTTATTATGATGGCACGGAAGTGCCGAACATGAGAATCGAATAAGGTTTTTCTCAATAGAGCAAAAGAGCGGCAGCCATGTCGCTCTTTTTTTTGCTTATTTCAAGTATTATCCCTATCTTTGCATTACCATAAAAGAATATAATCCCCAAATTAGGATAATATGATACTCGTTAAACAAGCAGGCGTCTACGTCAACATCCTGAATTGCAGACTTAAGAAATACCTTGCTGAAGTGTTCAAGAAGAATGGCGTCAATCTGACGGCCGAACAATACCTTGTCATGGATGCGCTTTGGAACGAAGGCACGCTTACGCAACAAGCCATAGCTTTCATTATCCAAAAAGACAAGAATTCAGTCACCCAGTTTATCGACAACCTAGAAAAGAAAGGCCTTGTCACTCGCTCTGTGGCCAAGGAAGACCGTCGTGTCAACAACATTGTGGTCACCCCTGAAGGCATGGCACTCAAGGACTCTACCAAGCAGCTTGCCATCGATACAATGAACAAGGCGCTTGAGGGCATTCCTGAAAAGGACGTACTGACCTTTGTGGATGTGCTGAAAAAGGTTTGTGCCAATATTTGACAATTTTCGTTTTTTTTTTATGTTGGTTGGTACGATAATTGAACGGGAAACCTTGTATTACGAAAGGAAGTTTTAATTTTGTACCCCTAAAATTTCAATAAAATGAATAGAATGACAAGATTTTTGATGGCTTTGCTTGCATTGGCCTTCCTTATGTTTTCATGCAACAAAGGTCCTGGCGAAGGCGGCACTGGCACCATCCAGGGGGTTGTGAAGCTTGTCCATCATCCCGACGATGATTATACACTTACTCCCGACACCATGGTGGCTGCCAAGACCGATGTCTTTATCATATACGGAGACGAAGCCTATTTTGGTGATGATGTGGAGACCAATGCTGATGGCTTATATCAGTTTGAATATCTGTTGCCCGGCCAATACACAGTGTTCGCCTATTCTGTTTTGCCGTCAGGCGAGAAAGAGGCAGTGAGTGAAGTGGTAACGCTTGAACGTGGTTCTGTTGCCCAGGTGCCCACTATCTATATCCATGACGGAAAGGCATATGGTACTTCCATTGTGAAAGGAAGAGTTCATGCCTCGTATTTCCATAATGGTAGCTACCGTGGAGAAGGCTGGGCTTATGAGCATCGCGTATACATTCGCCGGGTGGGCGAAGACATTCCTTTTGACGACACGCGTGTGGGTCCCGATGGCTATTTCGCTTTCCAGAAGTTACAACCGGGCGAATATGAGGTGTTCACGGTTACCCAAGATTACAACGAAGTCCCTGATTTGATTTTCCAAACAGTCAATGTGGAAGAGAGTGGACAGATATATGAGCTTGAAGAACAATTTGAAGTGATAATAAATGTATAAAATGATGCATATGAAAAAGACAATCCTGTTATTGGCCTTCTTTGCCATTGGCTTTGGCGCTATGGCACAGTCGGTGTCGGAGAGCACCATCCAGAAGCGTGAGAACCGCAAGGGTATGGTGCTGAAGGAGTGGAATACGGCGGCAGGCGACAAGCGTGCTTTCCTCGACCGTGTGACAACTTATGACAAGTATGGTCGCAAGATTGAAGAGATTGAATACGCCAGTTATGGCCAGAAGTGGCGTGTGGTTAGCGAATATCCAGCTAATAGCGATATTACAGCTAAGGTAGTGCGTGAAATCGAATACAACGACCGCGACAAGGTGGTGCGCATCCGCAAGTTCGAGTACAATGAAGACGGCTCCAAGAAATGCCAAAAGAACTACTATCCTAATGGCAAACTGGAGTCTGTGAAGACTTTCGAATATGTGCCTAAATAAGGTTGATGGATGAAATCATCGACATAGTACAAGGCATGAAGCCCATCACGCTCGATGAGATGAGCGCCGTGAAGCTGATGAACCGTATCGACACCAAATATGTCGTGACGGAGGGTCAGCTTCGCGCTATTTTGTTGGGCATCCACGACAGTTACTATGTCCAGGAGGTGGAAGGCAATCGTTTCTCGCCTTACAACACGGTGTATTACGACACGCCAGAGCTGACGATGTACCTTATCCACCATGACCGTCATCTGGTTCGTGACAAGGTGCGGGTGCGTACTTATGTCGATTCCCATTTGACCTTTTGCGAGGTGAAACACAAGAACAACAAAGGTCGCACCAAGAAGAAACGTATCGAAGTCGAACCCATCCCAAATATCATCGACAACCCCGAGGCAGCTGCCTTCTTGGCGGAGAAGCAGCCATATGAAGTGAGTTCCTTGAGCCCGCATCTCGTTACTGCTTTCGATCGTATCACCTTGGTGAATTATGAAAAGACCGAGCGACTCACCATAGACTGCAACTTGCGTTTTGAGAACCTGCGCAGCGGTAACACCGCCTCGATGGCACCACTTGTTGTGATGGAACTCAAGCAAGACGGTCGTGCCCACTCGGTGCTAAAAGATGTGCTTTTTGAATTGAGAATCAGGCCGTTTAAGGTCAGCAAATACTGCATCGGGACCTGCCTGACTCGTCCCGAGGTGAAGCAGAACCGGTTTAAGAAAAAGTTGAGAAGAATTGAGAAATTAAAAACGATACAATATGAATCTATTACAAATCAACATGCAGGACTTTGATCCTGATATCGCACGCGAGTTCGGCGGTGGCGCTTCAACGATGGATTTTCTCGGCGTGCCGCTCTTTGACGCCCAAAGCCTTTGGACGACTTTGATCCGCTTTGTGTTCAATTTCCTCGTTTGCTGGGTCATTATCCATTGCTTTTACTACAAGAAGGCCAACCGTAAGGACTATTATTTCACTTTCCTTATGTTTGCTGTGGTCATCTTCCTCATCATCTCGCTGATGGAGAACATGAAAATGAACATTGCATACGCCTTGGGCCTTTTTGCCATTTTCGGCATGATACGTTATCGAACGGAAACTATTAAAATTCGTGAAATGACGTATCTCTTTGTGGTGATGGGCTTAAGCATTGTCAATGGAATGGCTCTGTCTACAAGCTATTCAGAGCTTTTGCTGGTCAACTTGCTAGTAGTGCTTGTCGTTTGGCTTTTGGATGGAACGAAATTGCTGAAGCACACCGCAACTAAAATCATTCTTTATGACCGTATCGAAAACACAAAACATGGTAAGGAAGAAGAACTCGAGGCAGACCTTGTTGAGCGCACGGGCTTGGAAATCTCAAAGGTGGAAGTGGGACATATCGACTACCTGCGTGATGTGGCTTTTGTGAAGGTGTATTATAAGCCTATTGATGATGAAGTGAATACCATTGATACGGTTACCAAACTGAAGGATTTCGACGTATAGTGAAAAAACTGTTTGTCATAGCGTTTTTGTCATTGTCGATGACGGCATTCGCCCAAAGTGATCGTTTGCCCGACTTTGGCGGCATCGTATCGGGCGAGGCCGAAGTGGGCTTGGGAGGCCCGTTCGGTATGTCGATGGAGGAGGAGTTGCGTTTCGACCATAACTTCTCACAATTCGACCGTTGGCTCAACTCGGTGGGAGTCGACTATACTTGTCTGCACGACCGTATGAACATCGGCTTGGTGGCTGACTACATACGTCGCCATAATGACCTGGGTTATTATGAGAGCCGGGGTCGTTTGGGATTGCAGGTGAATTATGCCGAGGAGTATCGCCGTTTCAAGTTCCAGATACGCAGCAAAGCCATCGGCACCTTCTTTGACGAACGCACAGGCGAACACCGTGTTAATCCCAAGTTGTATTGGCGTAACCGTTTGAAGGTGACATACCAGCCTTTGAACAGCCGCTTCAAGTATGCAGTTTCCACGGAACTGTTTTGGCTTACCAACGATCCCAAGAAAGGTGGCCTCGACAACCTGCGTACAGTGCTTTCGGTGGATTATCGCCTTACAAAACGCTATTCCCTTTCCGCTTTTGCACGTATGGACAACGACCTTTGGGTAAAACATCCTGTGGATCGGTTTTATATTGGAATGACATTAAAAGCGAAATATTGATCATAAAACCATAACAAAATGAATAATACTAGACAGACAATGAAAAGAGTTTGCGGCATCAGCCTGATTATGGGCTTGCTGCTGCTTGCCTTGCTGCCTTCGTGTGGCAAGAAGAGGACAGACAACAACGTCTTCGTTGAACGCATTCAGCCTTTGAACGAAGCTTTACTGCCGTTTTTGGACAGTTATACTTCGGGTGTCATCGCTGCTGGAGAGCCTGTTGTGGTGCGTTTCAGCAATCCCGAAGAACTGAAAGTGAAGTTCGGAGAGCCCATCCCCGCCAAAGCTTTCGAGTTTACTCCTGCCCTGAAGGGGAAGGCCGTGTGGATTGATGAGAGTACGGTCGGCTTCCAGTACGATAACATCGACAAGGACCAGAACTACGTCGGTAGATTCAAGATGGGCGACTTTGTGGAGGTTGCCCCCGACCAGGTCCTTGAGTTTGGTTTCGGCGTACGTCGCCAGAATTTCAGCTTAGTCACCATGCAACCCATATGCACTTCCAACGAAGAGATGGACTACAACATCCGTTTGGCTTTCGCTACGCCTATCGACCAGAGCGATGCCGTCAAACTGTTCGATGAATCCTTCTGTAAAGAGCATCCCGTTCAGGTGAGCTACATTGGCAATAACGTCTTTGATTTTCTTGTTCAAGGCTTGAAACGCGAGAATGCCGATTACCAAGTGCCCGTTATCCTCGATGGTAAGCCTATCGACTGCAAGGCTAAGATGCAACGTGAACTGACGGTGTATGCCAAAGACGGCTTCAAGCCCGTGATGTTCGACGTTGACAAGGCAGGCAGCCGCGCTTCCTTGTTTTTTACGCAACCTTTGAAAGAGGATCAAAACCTGGATGGCTTCGTCACCTTCAACAAAGCACTTGGTTACAAGGCTGATATCAAAGGTAACCAGATCGATTTCTACTTTGACAAGACTTCGCTCAACAACTATGAGTTGTCGGAATTGGTTATGACGGCTGGAAGCGGTATCCGCGCTGCCAACGGCATGGTATTGCAAAGCGAGTTCCCCTTCGACTTTGACCTTACCGATAATCTGCCTAAAGTGCGTTGGACCGACGATGGTGTCATCATCCCCAATGTGGACGAAACCACGGTTTATTTCGACGCCATCTGCCTCAATGCGGTGACGCTTAGGATTATCCGTGTCTTCGACGATAATATTCTGTCGTTTTTGCAAGACAACGAACTGAATGAAACTTATGGCATTCGCAAGGCTGGCCGTCTCGAAAAGAAAGTGCGACTGGCCATAGACAACCCTTATGCCAATCAATGGAAGACTTTCCCAATTGTGCTTTCCGACTATATCAAAGTGGAGCCCGGCGCCATGTATCAGTTGAGCCTCAATTTCGGCCCTGCCGACTATACTTTTGCCACCGATGAAATGCGTAATGCTGTGATGGACGATGAGGCACGCGAGGCCGCCTATTGGGACGGACAACGCTACGACTACAAGAAATACAACTACGATGGCGAATGGAACGACCCCAACGGATACTATTATTATAACTACGTTGAGGAGAAGAAGAACATCGTCGTCAGTGATCTTGCAGTGACTGCGAAGATGGGTCGCAACGATATCGTGGACGTGTATGTTTATCGTATTTCCGATGCCACACCAGCATCGGGTGCACAAGTGATGGCATACAACTTCCAGAAGCAGGAGCTTGCCAAGGGCAATGCTGACGGCAAAGGCCATGTGCAGCTGCAGTGTGCCAACCGCCCCGCCTTTGTTGTGGCAACGGACAAGAAAGGTAGCAAGTCGGTTATCAAGCTAAACGACGGCAATGCCCTTTCGTATAGCCGCTTTAATGTGGCAGGCGAACCTGTCGAAAAAGGTGTCTCCGCTTTTGCTTATTCCAACCGCGGTGTGTGGCGCCCTGGCGATGAGCTGCAACTCAACCTCATGCTTAACGACCTCGAGTCGAACATCCCTGACGACTACCCTGTAGTCCTTGAAGTGATAGATGCTACAGGCCGGCTCTATGCCAAGCAGGTGAACACCAAGCCTGTGAATGACCTCTATTGCTTCCTCGTTCCGACCAATGTGGCCGATGAGACAGGGGTGTGGACAGCTCGTTTCAAAGTTGGCACAAGCACCATCGTGAAAAACCTTCGTGTGGAGACGGTGAAACCCAACCGTTTGGAAATCAAATTTGACCTCCCAGAAGTCGTGAGTTTATCGCGTAATGATAAAGTTAACTTGACTTCGAGATGGCTCAACGGTATGAAAGCCAATGGTTTGAAGACAGAGGTTGATGTGAAGCTCCGTAGTGGTGAAACCACTTTCAAGGATTTCGCTCACTATACCTTCGTCAATGAAATGCAAGGCTTTGAGCCCCAGGAGATTTCGTTGTTTAGCGGTAACCTTAATGCTGAAGGAGTTGCCAATGTGGGCTTTGGTCCGCTGAAAGATATTTACGCCTCCCAGATGATGAATGGCACCTTCACAGTGAAGGTCTTCGAACAAGGCGGCGACTTCAGCATCGCATCCTTCAAAACCAAACTCTCGCCATATGAACGTTATGTGGGCGTCGACCTGCCTGAGACAGCATCGAAATATGGTAGTTATTACGACACCGACAAGGACTGGAAGTTTAACGTCGCTGTGGTCAACGAAGACGGCTCGGTATGTAAGGCGTCAGTCGCTTTGGATTACGCCTTGTATAGGCTTGACTCCTACTGGTGGTGGTCGAGCGAAGACCAGTATTCTCTTCAACGCTATGCTTCAGGTACCTACAAGGCGCCTGTGCAAAATGGCACTTTGACATGCAACGGCACCACTTCGGTGACCTTCAATATTCCAAATGACAAATGGGGCAGCTACCTCTTCGTTGTCAACGACAAACAAGGTGGTCATACTTTTGCTAAAGTCATCAACTTCGACTGGGGCTATGGCCATTCCTCGTCGGCATCGGGTGCTCCTGCTCAACTGTCGATGAAATCGACCGCCGAGAGTTATCAGGTGGGTGAGAAGATTGTAGTTACCTTCCCTGCCAATGACAAAGCCAAAGCCCTTGTTACCGTGGAAGCCAACGACCGCGTGATGCAGACCTTGTGGGTTGACAACCTAGGCTCGGAAGGCAAGGTGGAGATCACTGCCACGGAAGAAATGATTCCCAACGTCTATGTCTACGTGTCACTCATTCAGCCGCATGATGCCAACAACGATATGCCTATTCGTCTCTATGGCGTGATACCTGTGAAAGTGGAGAACAAGAAATTGCAGTTGCAACCGAAAATCCAGATTCCTGAATCAGCCAACACCAAGAAAAAGGTTGACGTGAGAATCACCGAAGCCTCCGGTCAAGCCATGACCTATACTGTAGCTGTTGTCGACGAAGGCATCCTTGGCTTGACCAACTTTGCCACTCCGAATCCTTACGGTTACTTCAACAGCAAACAGGCACTGAGCGTTCGTACTTGGGATAACTATGACGCTATCGTAGATGCTTTCAGCGGTGAACTTGGTTCGGTCTATGCCATCGGTGGTGACGGTATCCTCAACCAAGAAATCACTTTGGACAAGCGTTTCAAGGCATATGCTGTCACGTGGGGTCCCTTTGAGCTGAAAGCAGGTGGCGCCAACACCCATAGCTTCGAAGTGCCGCAATGCTCTGGCGCTCTACGTGTCATGGTGGTTGCCAAGGGTAACGGCAAGGCCTTTGGATCGGCCGAGAAAGAGATGACGGTCTTCGATCCGATCAACCTTTATGCTTCGGCGCCGCGTGTGGTTGCTCCTGGCGATGTGCTGAACTTCAAGGTGCAGGTGCAAGCTCCGGCGATGAAAAACAAGACCTTGCAGGTGAAATTTGACAACAAGAATTTGGAACCTGAGGGTAACCTCCCGACTACCGTTCAGATTGACGGCAACGGAGAAGGCCTTGTCGCATTTAAAGGCATCATTCCCCAAACGTCCGGCAATGCTGAGCTGAATGTGAAGGTGACGGGCGATGGCTATACTGCTGAGTCGTCAACGGTGATGCCCATCCGTATGCCATATGCTGAGCGGAGGAATACAATCTTTAAGGAAATTGAAGCTGGACAAACCGCGAGCATTCCGTTCGAATTGAAGGGCATGAATGGTACGCAACAGGGTAACATCACAGTGTCGTCGTTGCTGCCCGTTGATCTCTTTGGCCGCCTCGACTATTTGATGGACTATCCACACGGCTGTCTTGAACAGGTGACATCGAAGGCCTTCCCGCAACTTTATTTGAATTATTTTGTGCAGCTTGACGACAAGAATAAGGAAGAGATGCGTAACAATATAGAAGCCGCTATCAATAACCTGAAAGCCTATCGGAAGTCTGACAACTCGATGACCAACTGGGTGGGTGGTAACTACACCGACTCATGGACGGAAATCTATGCCCTGCATTTCCTTGTAGAAGCCAGTAAGCAAGGCTATGCCGTTCCGCAGTATTTCCTTGATGGATTGTTGGGTTATCAGTCGAATCGTGCCAAACAATGGAGAAACAACCCCGACTTCAAACAAGGTGAAACTATCCAAGCCTATCGTCTCTTCGTGTTGGCGTTGGCTGGTAAGGCAGAAATGGGTGCCATGAACCGTTTCAAGGAACTTGACATGAACTATGACCTTACCAAGGCCTTGGCCGCTGGTGCTTTTGCCTTGACGGGTAAGACGAGCATCGCACAGAATCTGTTGCCAGTCATGGAAGATAATCATTCTATGTCCGACTACTACACCTCCTTTGGTTCTCGCACCCGCGATCTCGCTTTCTACACCTATGTGCAGATGCTCTGCGATGTAGACAAGCAGACGGTGCAAAACAACATCAACTCGGTGTGCGGCGTGCTGAGCGGCGACGATTGGCTCGACACCCAGACTACGGCCTTCTCGCTCTTCGTGCTTGGCAAGTATGCTGAGAAGATGGGGCTCAACAACAGCAACCTCTCGGCCACTGTCAAGGTGAACGGCGAGGAACGTACCTTGAATACCAACATGGCATCCGTCGGATTCGGCTTCACTCCTAAACTGGGCGGCAACACCATCGAGATCAAGAACAACACCGACCAGAAGATGGTTGCCAACGTCTTTACCAAGACTTCAGTGGCGGAATACGACATGGACGAAAGCGGCAACTTCATCACGATGACGGTGAGCTATACCGACAAGAACGGCAATCCGGTGAACTTATCCAATCTGACCGCAGGAACTGACCTTACGGTGCAGATGACGGTGACAAACCCAAGCGAGTATCAAGTCACGGAGCTGGCCTTGTCGTACTATCTGCCTTCGGGTTGGGAACTCGTCAACGACCGTCTTATGGGCGACATGACGGGCAATGAAGGGGCCAAGCATATCGACCTTCGCGACGACCGCGCCTACTTCTATTTTGACCTCATGCCACGTTCGAAAAAGACCTTCACTGTGAAGGCCAACGCCACCTATGAAGGCAACTACATGATTCCTGCCGTACGCTGCGAGGACATGTATAACGCTGAGATCTTCTACAACGTGCCTGCTAGAGGGTGTGTGGTGAAGTAATCCTGCTATAAACAATGAAATGGCCCGTAAGACATAAGAGATTAAGAATCGCCTTCTTTGTCGTTGCGGGCCTTTTCATTGCCTTTTTGTGCATCCCTGTGCCACGGTTCGACAAGCCTTATTCGACGGTCTTGACGGCGAAGAATGGCGAGCTGCTAGGCGCAAAGATTGCCGACGACGGACAGTGGCGTTTCCCTGCCACTAACGACTATTCACCGAAATATGTCGCTTGCTTGCTGGAATACGAAGACCGTTGGTTTTTCTTCCATCCAGGCTTCAACCCAGTTTCGTTTGTGAAGTCGTTCATCGACAATATCAAGGCAGGAGAGGTGGTCAGAGGTGGCAGCACCCTTTCGATGCAGGTGGTGCGTTTGTCGCGCGACAACCCACCACGTACCTATGCGGAGAAGCTTTGGGAGGTTATCTTGGCCATGCGGTTGGAGCTACACCATTCAAAGCGCTCCATCCTCAACATGTATGCCGCCAACGCACCTTTTGGTGGCAATGTGGTCGGCATCGACGCGGCGGCGTGGCGTTATTTTCATACCACACCCAACGAACTCTCTTGGGCCGAGGCTGCAACGCTTGCCGTGTTGCCCAATTCACCTGCGTTGATTCATCCTGGCCGTTCTCGCGACCGTTTGCAGCGGAAACGTGATGACTTGCTCCAACGTCTGCCCAATTCCAAAACCTTTATCCCCAGACGTTTCGCTGTACCCGAATTGTCGGAGGAGGACTGCGAGTTGGCCATGATGGAGAACATTCCCGAGCGGCCTTTCGACATGCCCATGTTGGCGTACCATTACCTCAGCGACCAGGACCGACAGCATCATGGAGAGCACCTTGCTTCCAGCCTCAACTACAACCTGCAACGTGCGGTGATGGACATCATGGACCGCCATCATGAAGCCAACGTGATGAACAACATCGACAACGCTGCCGTGTATGTCGTGGACTATCTCAACGACGAGGTAATTGCCTATGTTGGTAACAACCAGAATGCCACCGATGCCGCCATGGTCGACATGGTGAAGGCACAACGCTCTACGGGAAGCATCCTGAAGCCTTTCCTCTTTGCCGCCATGCTTGACGAAGGCACTTTGTTGCCCGAGATGGTGCTGCCCGACATTCCTATGAGCCTCTCGGGCTTCACGCCGAAGAACTACAGCGGTGAATACTGGGGCGCGGTGCCTGCCGACAAGGCCTTGCAGAACTCTTTGAATGCACCTTTCGTTCATCTCTTGCGCGAGTATGGGCAGCAGCGCTTTCACGCCTTGCTGAAGCAATTGCCATTGCGTGGTGTCGTCTTCGATGCGGAGCATTACGGACTGTCGCTCATCGTGGGTGGGGCTGAGGCTTCGCTTTACGACATCACGAATGCCTATGCCAAGATGGGAAGGAAGTTGGCTTCGTATGTCAATGATAGCTATAACGCCAGAGTCGATGCGAAAGAGTCACCTTTCTCTGCCGAGGCCATTGCCGAGACTTTCTATGTGATGAAGGGATTGACGCGACCGGTAAACCAGATAGGATGGGGAGGCTTTTCCTCTTCGGTGCAGGTTGCCTGGAAAACGGGCACTAGCCATGGCTTCAAGGACGCGTGGGCGGTGGGCCTCACCAACCGTTATGCCGTGGGCGTATGGGTAGGCAACTCCGATGGCGAGGGCCGTCCTGGGTTGACTGGCACTGCTGTGGCAGCACCGGTTCTCTTCGATGTGGTTGGCAAACTCAACGACAGCTACCGTTATCCATCCAACACTATGGAGAGCCTTGAGATTGAGGTCTGCACCGAATCGGGGTACCCCAAATCGGAGTATTGTGAGCATACCAAGAAGATACGTGTGCCTCATGTGGAGAACAAGACGGGTGTTTGCCCTTATCATAAGAAAGTGTTTCTGGACTCGACACGGCAGTATCGGGTGCATCCCGACTGTTATCCCGTGGACCAGAAATGCTATGAGGTTTATTATGTCTTGCCGCCTGTAATGGAATGGTTCTACAAAAAGCATTCGCCCTTGTTCCGCCCGCTGCCTGCCTTCTATCCTGGGTGTGGCACTGCCCATCCCGACGAGGTGATGGCATTCGTTTATCCCAAAAGTGACGCTAAGGTGACCATCCCTATAGGCATTCGAGGTGACCGACAGCAGGTCATCTTTGAAATCGCCCACCGCAACCCTCAAAAAACGATATATTGGTCGCTTAATGACCAATTCTTAGGGCAGACGCGCTTCAACCACCAGATGCCTATCGATGTGGAGAAAGGCACCTATCGTCTCCGTTGTGTGGACGAAGACGGGGTGGAGTTGAATAGAAGAATTGTGGTGCAGTGAATCGGCCCTTCGAAGGGCCTCGGGGACCGCAGGCTCAGGGACCTTGGCTTTACCAAGCATATGCCTCAGCGGTCATCCATTTACCATGCGCTTTTAGGGTCTGTTCGATGAGGTCGCGCACAGCACCTTTGCCGCCGTTTCTCTCACTGACGAACTTGCTGATGGCCTTGACTTCAGGCACGGCATCGGCGGGGCAGGCGGGTAGACCAACACACTGCATCACACGTAGATCGGGGATGTCGTCGCCCATGAAGATGATTTCCTCAGGCTTCAAGCCTTTCTCCTGCATGTATTCCTTGAGCTTCAGCACCTTGTCAGGGATGCCCGTGAACACGTCGGTGACGCCGAGGCTGTTCATCCTGACTTCCATCGAAGGGCAAATGGCACCCGAGATGACGGCCACATGGTAGCCGAGTTTGGAAGCCAGCTGCAAGGCATAGCCGTCTTTGACATTGGTGGCTCGCCAAGGATGACCGTCGTGGTCGCTGAAGACGGTTCCGTCGGTCATCACGCCGTCGTAGTCGAAGATGAAGGTTGTGATAGGGGAGAACAACGAATCTTTTTCCATCATGATGCGTTTGTTTTATGGCCCAAAAATAGGGAAAACTTTCGTTTCGGTGAAATAAAGTGAACCAAATCTTTGATTCAATAGGATGAAACGGAGTTTATTTTTGGCAAAAACCATTTGTTAACGCAAAAATGATTAAATTTGCACACCATTTTATGCAATTATGAGAGTAAGACATCAAACAGATAACGTTGAAGAGATTGTGGCCGCAACGATTGAGGCCATGGAAGCCGTGAAAGGTAAGGAAATCGTCACGCTCGACTTGCGTGAGATCGACACCGCAGTAACCGATTATTTCGTCATCTGCCACGCTCCTTCCAAAACGCAAGTGGATGCTATCGCCGACAAGGTAGAGGAATTGGTTTTCGAAAAAACACATAACAAGCCCTATCATGTTGAAGGACGTGACAATACTGAATGGATTTTGATCGATTTTGTGGATGTCGTCGTTCATGTGTTCTTGGAGTCGAAGCGAGAGTTCTACAAGATTGAGGAACTATGGGCTGATGCTGAAAGAATCGTGAATGCTGCAGAGGAATAATCAATTCGAAATCATTTTATAATGGATAATAACGATAGCAAGGGACCTGGCAAGAATCCAAGCCAGCCTAATCAGTCTGGGGATACGAACCAAAAACCGAATGGTAAAAAACGGTTCAATTTTATGTGGATCTATGCCATTCTGTTCGCCGTGCTGATTGGTGTGAACTTTTTTGGCAGGGATGCATCCACTCCTCATGAAGAGATTGACCAGGGGAAACTCATCGAGTTGCTTAAAAGCGAGCAGGTCGGTAAGATAGAACTTATCAACCGCGAAGACGCTGACATTTATTTGAACGAAAAAGGCTTGTCCGCCTATTTCCCTGAAGCGAAAGCCAATTCCGAAGGCATTACTTCCACCCCTAATTATTCCTACAAAATCGGTTCGTTGGAACGTTTTGAGGAGATGGTGGAGAACGCCCAGCAGGAAGTTAGCAGTCCTGTGTATATCACAAACGTGAGGCGAAGCAATTGGATGTCGGATATCATTGCATGGATGATACCATTGGCACTTCTTCTTGTGTTCTATATCATTCTCATGCGTGGCATGGGACGTAATATGGGAGGTGGTGGTGCTGGCTCGATTTTCAGTATAGGGAAATCGCGTGCACAACTCTATGACAAGAATAGCAGCAATGTCAATGTGACCTTTAAGGATGTTGCCGGATTGGAAGAAGCCAAAGTCGAAATCATGGAGGTCGTTGACTTTTTGAAGAACCCTGAGAAATATACGAAATTGGGCGGCAAGATTCCGAAAGGCGTCCTTTTGGTCGGCCCTCCTGGGACGGGTAAGACTTTGCTGGCCAAATCGGTGGCTGGCGAAGCCAATGTTCCTTTCTTCAGCCTATCGGGCTCCGACTTTGTAGAGATGTTTGTGGGCGTGGGTGCCTCGCGTGTTCGTGACTTGTTCAACAACGCCAAGCAAAAAGCGCCGTGCATCATTTTCATCGATGAGATTGATGCCATCGGCCGTGCCCGTGGCAAGAGTGCCATCACTGGCGGCAACGATGAACGCGAAAGCACCTTGAATCAGTTGCTCACCGAGATGGATGGCTTCGGCACCAATTCGGGTGTTATCGTGTTGGCAGCCACCAACCGTGCCGATATCCTTGACAAGGCGTTGCTTCGTGCAGGTCGTTTCGATCGCCAGATTTATGTGGAGCTGCCCGATATTGTGGGACGTAAAGAGATCTTCGAAGTCCATATGCGCGGCTTGAAGTTGGGAGCTGACGTCGACAAGGATTTCTTGGCCAAACAGACGCCTGGTTTCTCTGGCGCGGATATCGCCAATGTCTGTAACGAAGCGGCCTTGATGGCCGCCCGTAAAGGCAAGAATGAAATCGATAAGCAAGACTTCCTTGATGCTGTCGACCGTATCATCGGTGGCTTGGAAAAAAAGAACAAGATCATCTCACCTGAAGAGAAGAAGGTCATCGCTTTCCATGAGGCAGGTCACGCAACAACGAGCTGGCTACTTCAATATGCTCATCCTTTGGTCAAGGTTACCATTGTGCCTCGTGGCAATTCACTTGGTGCTGCCTGGTATTTGCCCGAGGAGCGACAGATTACTACTAAGGAGCAGATGTATCATGAGATGATTGCTACCTTGGGCGGCCGAGCTGCTGAACAAGTTGTCTTTGGCCAAATCTCAACGGGCGCCCTCTCCGATCTTGAGAAGGTGACCAAGCAAGCTTTTGCCATGGTAACCTATTACGGCTTGGATGATGAGATTGGTAATATCAGTTACTACGACTCGTCAGGTCAACAGGACTACAGCTTGTCGAAACCCTATAGTGAGAAGACGGCAGAAACCATCGACCGCGAAGTGAGCAAGCTGGTCGAAAAGGCCTATCAAGAAGCTGTAGCTATTCTCACAGACCATCGCGACGGTTTGTCGCAGTTGGCCAACAAACTCATCGAAGAGGAGGTTATCTTTGGGGATGACCTTGAACGCATCTTCGGCAAACGTCCATGGGACAACTCTGAAGACGAAAAACTGAAAAATGCTGCCTTGAAAGCAGCTGAAGAAAGAAAAACGGAATCAAATGCATAATTGCCATGGCTTGGGATAACAAAGGAGAAAATACCGATACCACCTTTAAGGAACAGATTTTGGCAAAGGTTAGGAATGCCTTAATCGAGAAACCTGAGGCGATGTTTAAGGATATCGACCAGCGAACCGAGACATGGGTGCCTATCAATGAAGAAGACGGCACAGCCATAACTTTTGTGCAGAACTTTAAGGAGCATGGCGGCGTTTTCATTTATTTGGAGAGTGAAGCTGAATTTGCCGAATGCATAAAACAACTGGCTCCTGAAAATGGTTGGGAACCCTTATGGTGTACCGATCCTGCCATGCAAGCTTTGTTGAATCAGCACGGCATTCCTTTCACGACTTCTTCGGAACGCGAGCCTAAACAGAAACTCGTGAGTCTAATCGGATGTGATTGTTTGGTTGCCCAAACAGGTAGTATCGTGGTTTCCGATAAGCTCACCAATGATCGTGAAGCATACGCCTTACCAGATGTGTTGCTGGTCTTTGCAACAACAGATCAAATTGTGCCTGGAATGAGGACGGCTTTCCAAACCATGAAACGTAAATATGCCAAAAACAAACCCTCCCAGATGACCATAATCACGGGACCAAGCCGTTGCTCCGACATTGAGCAGACCTTGGTGATCGGAGCCAATGGAATTCGCCAGGTGGCGGTTTTTTTGGTGGATGAGGAATAGTAAGATTGAAGGGCTGCCATGGCAGCCCTTCAATCTTTATTTCAATGCGTCAATGATATTTTCAATTGAAACCCCTTCAGCCTCTGCCGTATAGTTACGGATGATGCGGTGGCGCAGGATGGGAATGGCCACACGTTGCACATCTTCAATGTCGGGGGAGTATTTGCCTGCCAAGATAGCATTGGCCTTAGCTCCGATGATTAGGTACTGTGAAGCACGAGGACCGGCGCCCCAGCTGAGGTATCGATTGGCCCACTCGTGAGCCTTCTCGGTGTGAGGACGGGTCTTGGCAACCAGATTTACAGCATATTCGTATACATTGTCAGGCACAGGCACCCTGTATATCAGCTGTTGAAAATACAGGATCTCTTCAGGCGATAGCACTGCGTTGACTTCGGCTTCTTTGCCAACAGTGGTGCTCTTCACGATGTCGATTTCCTCTTCGTAGGATGGATAGTCGAGCATGAGGTTGAACATGAAACGGTCTAGCTGCGCCTCGGGGAGCGGATAGGTGCCTTCCTGCTCAATAGGATTCTGGGTTGCCAACACAAAAAACGGTTCTTGCAATTTGTAGGTCTTGCCCGAAACGGTGATTCTTTTTTCCTGCATGGCTTCGAGTAAAGCGGCTTGCGTTTTTGGGGGCGTACGGTTGATCTCGTCTGCCAGCACAATATTGGAAAAAACAGGTCCTTTGATGAACTTGAACTGCCGCGATTCGTCTAAAATTTCTGTACCTACGATGTCAGAAGGCATCAAGTCAGGGGTGAACTGTATGCGGTTGAAACTCAAACCTAAAGCCTTTCCAATGGTGTTGACCAAAAGCGTCTTGGCCAAGCCTGGTACGCCAACCAACAGAACATGACCTTGACAAAAGATGGAAAGGATGGTATCGTGTATGATATCGTTTTGTCCAACGATAACCTTTCCAATCTCTTGACGCAGTTTGTTGTATTTTTCTACTAAAGCTTTGGCGCCTTCAATATCCGTGTCGAATAAATTGCTCATTTCTTACTCCATTCAAAATAAAAGTCGCAATCGGCGTAATTCTCATCGATGCGTATATAAGCTTTGGGGGCTTTCTCCTTGACCCATTTTGCGATAGTCTGTTGTTTCTTGTCGTTGAGCGCCCATCCTTGAATCAGATTGTAGTCGTCTTTCAGGTTGGCTTTATGGGTCTCAGTCTTGCTCTTCACCATGACGAGTCTGAAAGCATCTTTGTTTTCATTCGTGGTCATGGGTACTGGGTCGCTAATTTCACCAACGTCGAGGCGGCTGATGACAAAGGCAAGATTCTTGAATTCGGGGAAGTATTCGCCTAAAGCCTGTAAGTCATTAAGGTTTAATTTGTTGCCGCCTGTAGAAGCGTTGGATAGATAGCCTCCACTGTTTTTAGAGTCGTCGTCGCTGAATTGCTTACAAGCGTCTTCAAAGGTGATCTCACCATTGCGGATGGCGCCTGCGATGGAATCAAGTTGTGTTTGGGCTTTTTCCAGGGCTTCCACTGGGACTTTGGCTGTGAGCAGGATATGACGGCAGTTTACCATGTCGTCGCGGCGCTCGATCAATTGTATGATATGGAAACCGAAATCCGTCTCGATCACATCAGAAATCTCACCGTCTCTCAAGTTAAAGGCGGCAGCTTCGAATTCGGAAGCGAAAACGCCTTTGCCGGTGAAGCCAAGCTCACCTCCGTTGCGTGCCGATCCAGGGTCTTCGGAATACAACACGGCAAGGGTAGAGAAGCTTTCGCCTTCCAAGATGCGCTTGCGTATTTGATAGAGCCGTTCCTTGACCTGGAGCTTCTCGTCGATGCTGACTGGAGGACGTTTCACGATTTGGCAAATCTCATATTCTGGTTCCACCATCGGGATGCTGTCTTGAGGCAATCCGTTGTAGAACTTTTTCACTTCGTTAGGAGTGACTGTGACATGTTCCATGATGGATTCCTGAACCATTTCTTGCAACATGTGGTCTTTAACAGATTGACGCACCTCGTCTTTGATTTCAGGCAAAGTCTTGTTGAACTGGGCCTCCATCTTTTCCTTTGAGCCAATGCGGCTGATGAAATACTGGATCTTGCTTTCCAGTTCGGCTTCCACTTTGTCGTCCGACACGGTGAGGCTGTCCATTTCGGCCTGGTTGAGCATCAGTTTCTGTAGGAGAAGATCCTCCATGATGTCACATCGCATCGATTGTGCCGTACCTTTGGCCCCACCTTGCAAACGATATTGAATGTATTGGTTTTCAATGTCGGATTGAAGGATGATGTTTTTGCCTACCACGGCGACAACTTTGTCAATCACTTGGGGTTTGTGGCTTTGGGCGTATAGGGGTGCCGTCAAAAGGGCAATTGCCAAATAAACTAAAGCTTTCTTCATTCTTGTTGTTCTTATATTTTAGGGTACTAATCAGCATTGTCTAAGGCAGGCATGCCGACATAGACTTCAAATGCGTGTTCTTTTTTTGCTTTCTCGTATATCGATGCTTTCATCCTGTCGAGAAGGTCTTTCTTTCGTTGGGTCAAGATGACATTCTTGATGTCGTCCTTTACCAGTTCGAGAGGGGCGACGGTTTCCTCCAATAGATAATCCACAAAGCGGACCATATAGGAATAGTCGGCATCGTCGAGGGCGACAAACTTGTTTTTCTTCAAAAAGCTCTCGGCATTAAGTATCTCGATGGGGATGATGTGGGTTAAGTCGTCAAGCCGTATCCATGCGTCAACGTTCAAATAGCTTGAAACAGCATAGTAGTTGGCCATCACGTCAAGGTTTTGGAGCATCAGCGTGTCCTTATCACTCAAAAGCTTGCGGAATGACTCTTTGTTTGCGTTGTTGAGGTCGAGGATGACGTAGGCCGCCTTAACCATGTTGTTTCGCAATTGGAAATTAGCCTTGTTGTCCTCGTAATAGGCTTCGATTTCTGAATCAGATACAAGAGTGTCCAGCTTCTGGTTGATCAGCTGTGTTTCATAGGCATAGACGACCAAGGAATTCTGGTATTCTTTAATCTTTTTGTCAAGGCCCAGATCCTCCTTCTTCAAATTGTTTTCGGCTTGATGAAGAAGCAACTCTTGTCGTAGCCAGGAGTCAATATAGTTGTTGACCAGCTGGATGCTGTCAATGATGCTTGCATGTTCGGGTACAATCCCTTTGAGGTCGGACTCATAAAGGTATTTGCCATAGCACTCTGCCACCACCACCTCTTTCGTTTTTCTGGAGATGGGATGACAGGCTTGTGTGGCAATCAAGAGAATGATGCCGAAACAAATGCAGAGCTTTTTCATTGATACAGTTTTCTGACCTTGTCCAATACTTTCTCGTTGATGCTTACGGGATATCTCTTGTGGAGCGACGCGATCCAGCTCTTTTCCAATTCTTGTTGATAATCGGAGATGACCAAGCCTTTGGCTTCCTTCAAAGTCTTTTCCTCAGGTTTGCGCACTTCACGGATGCAAACGATGACTGTTGACTCATCGACCGTCGAGGGAATTTCATTGACAGTGCCTTCTTTCCATTCGGTTTGGTCGACATATTGGTTGTCGCCTTTTTGGTAGAAACCTTTACGCACAAATGCAAAGTTGATGGAGTCTCTCGATAAAGCGGTTCTTAGGCTATCCAAAGGCGTGCCATTTGAGATAAGGGCTTTGACTGCAGGCAGCGATTCCTTGCGGGCAACCGTGACGATGGTGGCAAGTACACGGTCACTCCACATGTAGTTGGACGCATGCGCTTTGTGATATTCCTGAAGGCCAAGCGTATCTTTCACGGCCTTGTCCCAAACTTCACGATCCATCAGGTCAAAGAGGAGGATGCCATCCTTGTATTCCTGTACCATTTCTTTGAATTCAGGATATTTCTCTTCAAGATGGGCATCGGCATAATTCAAGAGAGTCTCGTTGGAGAAACTTTCGTATAGTTGATAGGCGTAGGTGGAAGGCGTAACGTACTTCTGAGGAGTTTGCTTTTCTTCGATGTAGGTGATGAAGTCTTTGACTTTCGTTGTGTTGCCATCAAGGGTGAAGAGAGTGGCGTTCATGTCGACACCTTCTGCAGGCTTGTAGGCTTTTCTGAGAATGCTGCTGTCGACGGTGGCCATGAAAGCTTCAAGATTCTTGTCGTTAGCCTTAAACTTGTAGTCTTTCTTGATTTGTTTTAGAACAACCTCGTCAGATTTCTTGGAGCGCATGTCTTTCTCGATGCGTTCGCTCAGGCCTTTCATTTCTTTTTCGAATGAGCCTACGCCGGTCTTGCTTAACAGCTTGATGATATGGAATCCGTAATCGGTGCGGACGGGCTTCGAAATTTCATTGATGTCCAATGATTTGCACGCTTCGATGAATTCTGGGACGATGCGGTTGACTGTGAATGTGCTTAAAGCGCCGCCACGGGCTACGGTGCCGCGGTCGTCAGAGTATTTTGTAACGGCTTCATTCCAGTTATTGCCATCTTGGCTCATCAATTCATTGTAGATGTTATCGGCTTTTTGCTTCATGGCAGCCACTTCGTCGGCGGGAGCGTCGAAGGGAAGTTGCAGGAAAATGTGAGCGGCTTGGATGGCCCCCATGGCTTCGGTGGCGCTTTCTACTTTGATGATATGATATCCGAAGTCGCTGCGAACAGGCATCGAGATGTCTCCGGGTTGGGTGTTATAGGCGCCTGTTTCGAAAGGATAAACCATGTCGAATACGCTGAAGTAGCCAAGGTCGCCACGGTTGCCAGGACGTGCAGGAGCTTGGTCGGTGGCTTTCATGGGTTTTGCCGAAGGGTCGTCGGAATAGCGTATTGCTAGTTCGCCAAAGTCTTCGCCTTTCAAAGCACGTTTGCGGAGGTCCATTGCTTTGTTGTATGCCTTCAGCGTATCAGAAGGCAAAGCATGTTTGTCGCAACGAATCAGGATATGGGAGGCTCTGATGTCTTTCAGCTTGCGCTGATATGCTTCTTGAAGCAACTCGTCTGTGATGTCATCGCTGCTCATGAAAGGCTTGGCAAGCTGCTTGCGGTAACCGGCCAACTCTCTTTGGAACTTAGCACTGGTGTCGAGTTTGAGGCGCTCGGCCTCCATGACTTTCATGCGGAAATTGATGAAAAGGTCCAAATATTCGTCAACGGTCTTTTTTTCGATTACCTCACTCTTTAGGTTGTTTTTGGCATACACTTCGGTAAAATCCTTAACTGTGACATCTTCGTTGCCAATAGTCATCAGCACTTTCTTGTCCAGTTTTGACTGGGCATTGACGAAAAGAGAAGGCATTAGAATCAGTGCCAATAAAAACAGTTTCAAACAGTTAGCTTTTTTCATTTTATTCTTATGGTTTTTATGATTTGTTACACGATAAGGGGCGGTAAAAATACATAAAATCCGCCACATGACGTTCAATTAACGCAGAAAAATGGCGGATATTATGATAGGTTCTCGGGATATGCTCCCGTTATGTCCTCAGGCAGCCTTCCACTTCAAGGCCTTCCGATAGGACATGCAGATTGGTGACATCGATTTTTTCGATGACGGCTTTCACTTGCTCAATCTGGTCAAGATGGAGTAGAAGATGGCTGTCGGGCCGCTTTTCGATTAGGCTTGACGGGATTTTGCCTTTCAAAAGGTTGAGCGCTGTGGCAATCAACGTGTCAGTTCCCATGCCCGCTGTTATCTGAAGCAACAAGTCGCTGCCAATCAGCTCTTTGATGATCAAATTGGCAGAGATATCCTTCTTGATAAAGCCCAAGTTAAGGGCATAAGTCACCTTTACAGTCTTGTCATCGACAAAAGAGAAAGAGATGGGTTGCTTTGTCTTTTCGGTGATAAGGTCCTGTAACTCAGAAAAAGAAAGTGAGGCTTTCATATCAGCTTCTTTTGCTGTAGTTGGGGGCTTCTTGCGTGATGGTGACGTCGTGAGGATGGCTTTCCAGAATACCCGAGTTCGTAATGCGGATGAACTTGGCTTTCTTCAATTCATCGATTGTGTGGGAGCCGGTATAACCCATGCCAGAACGAAGGCCACCAACCATTTGGTAAACCACTTCTGCAAGTGTTCCTTTGTAGGGGACACGTCCTGCGATGCCTTCTGGAACAAGTTTTTTAACGTCCTCAACATTATCTTGGAAGTAACGGTCTTTCGAGCCTTGTTGCATGGCTTCCAAGGAGCCCATACCTCTATATGTCTTGAACTTACGTCCTTCAAAAATAATGGTGTCGCCTGGTGATTCGTCGACGCCGGCAAAGAGCGAGCCAGCCATGATGGAGGAGGCGCCTGCGGCAAGTGCCTTCACGATGTCGCCTGTGTAGCGGATGCCTCCATCTGCAATCAGCGGAATGCCTGTGCCTTCCAAAGCCTTCGCCACTTCCATGACAGCGGTGAGTTGCGGTACGCCAATGCCAGCCACAACGCGTGTAGTACAAATGGAACCAGGACCGATGCCTACCTTAATGGCGTCTGCGCCTGCTTCGGCCAAAGCCTTGGCTGCTTCAGCTGTGGCGATGTTGCCAGCCACTATGTCGATTTCGGGGTAGTTGGCTTTCAGGTTACGCACCATGTCGATAACACCTTGTGAATGTCCGTGGGCAGTGTCGACCACCAAGGCGTCGACGCCGGCATCGACCAGGGCGGCAGCACGCTCCAATGTGTTGGAGGCAATGCCAACGGCAGCAGCCACGCGAAGGCGTCCACGCGAGTCCTTGCAAGCGTTCGGACGGGCCTTCACCTTGATGATGTCTTTATAGGTAATGAGTCCTACCAAATGATTGTCCTTGTCGACGACAGGGAGCTTCTCGATCTTGTATTGTTGCAGGATGTCGGCAGCTTTTTCAAACGACACTTCCGTGGTGGTAATCAGGTTCTTACTAGTCATCACTTCGGCAATGGGGCGCTCCAAGCCGCGTTCGAAACGAAGGTCGCGGTTGGTGACAATGCCGACCAGGACATTGTCGCTGTCCACTACTGGAATGCCACCGATATGGTATTCTCCCATCAGGTTGAGCGCGTCTTTTACCGTGGCGTCGACATGAATGGTCACAGGATCACTTATCATTCCGTTTTCGGC
Source organism: Bacteroidales bacterium UBA1204 (assembly GCA_002310075.1). The sequence continues at coordinate 39,474 of DBXU01000183.1, forward strand.
ACGTTTCACTTTGCGGACTTCCGCAGCCTGTTTGCCGATGGTCATGTTTTTGTGCAAGACGCCAATACCGCCCTCTTGAGCAATGGCGATGGCCATGCGTGACTCCGTCACGGTATCCATGCCGGCGGAGACGATGGGGATGTTAAGGCTGATGTTGCGTGAAAACTGGGTCTTCAAACTGGTTTCACGTGGAAGGACATTACTATAGGAAGGGACCAATAAGACATCGTCATAGGTCAAACCTTCACCAACAAATTTTTCATTATCAAGTGGCATGGTTGTTATGATTTTATTAATCTGCAAAGATAACGCTTTTATCGATAGATTTTGCGGTCGACGCCAAAAAAACTATGATGTCACGAACATTCTTTATCTGACCATCCTCTTGCGGCTCACCAAACGGCCGTCTTCGGTCAGGCCTTGCAGGATGTAGATGCCGGTATTCAGTTCCTTTAAGTCGCTCACTTTCATGCGTTGGCCGTTCATGTTGTAAACGTTGAGCAGGGTGACGATTTCATCGCCCAGGTTTTCTTCGATGCCGGTCACTTCCACGATGACATAGACTTCGCCATCGGGAGTGGTGGCGGGAAGTGAAAGCCCACATTCCTCGGAAACGCCTTTCAATTGGTATATGAACTGCCCTAATCCCGATTCGTCGAAATAGGAAGTCGCGGTTCCGTCAATCTCGATGGCGCTTTCCTCTCCCGTTTCGGCATTGGTGCGGTAGAGGATATAGGAATCGAAGGGCTCATAAGGGGTCCACGAGAGCATTACGCCAAACAATTCCTCATCCATGTCATAGACGTACTCGCCTTGGAAGTTTTCGGGGCCGGGGCATAGGATCGGGGGAGTAATGGTTATCTCGCCCATCGTGCCGTCGGTGCCGATGTTTTGGCCAAACAGACCGCCTCCGTCATGGTTGACCCACATCATGATGTCTTGCCCGTTATGGAAGCCCGTTGTATTGGCTGCAGCCACTTTCCAACTGTTGACGTTGTTCATCTCCTTTTCCCATTTCAGCCCTCCATCGTTGTTATATCCTTTTGCCTCAATAATGGAGCTTTCTCCCCATCCACTATTTTGTCTCATGTAGGATACCATGAAGCCGTCACCATTGGGGAAGGCGTCCACTCTGATGCTGTGGCAGGGTGCATTGCCATTGTCAATCACTCTAATACCATCGCCCCACAATACATCGCCGTCCAAGTTGATTCGGTTGATCCATACGGAGCTTTCCGTTTGGGAGCTGGCATCGGTCTGCTCGTAAGCCAAGATGATGTCGTGGGAGACAGGCTCGATGGTGGCATAGCCATTGCCGTAGTAATGCGCCGGGTCGGGTGAGTGTACCGCTGCTCCTTGGGGATTCAGGATGGTTGGAGCACCGTTTTGGTTAAAATGGAAAACATAGACGTTGAAGGCCTCGCCAATGCCGGGATGCCAGATATAGACATAGCCGCCGCCCATGCCATCTGAGATGGCATAATGGATGTATGTTGACTGGAAAGAACCTGATTCCGACATCAACACCCTTTCAGGACTTATCTGCGTGCCGTCAACGGCATACCCTGCTACAACTATTTGTTTCTCGGTGTACATTCCACCACTGGTTTTCTCGTATGTTACGAAAACATTGTTGTCGTTGCCAAGGGTAAGTTGTCCGAACATACAGTTCTGTCCTTCTGCAGAGATGATAATATTGGGATTCAATGTGCCGTCGGCGCTGACATACTGTGCAAAGAGTCTGCTGTAGTCGAAGCCGAGGGTCCAAACACCGCCATCGTTGCCGGCTATCACTTCGGTACGAGAGAAGCCTAGGCCGTCGAAGAGCCGAACGCCTTCCTCACCCCAAGCATAGGTGCCATCGGCATTGAGCTTTACAGCGTATGAGTAACCTTCGTAAACAGAGAAACAGCTTACCACGCCGCCATCAGTTGTTGCAGCCATGGCAACACCTTCAGAATAAGAGCTGAATTCATGATAGCCAAGATGAATGCCATCCTCGCCCCATTGGGGCACGCCTTCAGAGTTGACACGCTGTAGCATCGGCGACCAGCTGTTAGAGCCGAATTGCATCCATTGTACGTAAGTGTCTCCAGTCGCTTCGTTCGTTGAAAGATAAACCTCTCCTGCATCATTTGAGCAGTTGGCGATTCGAGTGTTGACAGCTGGGTCGTCGACCCACTGTGCTTTCACGGTAAGCATTGCTGCTAACGAGATGATAAGAATAAAAAGCTTTTTCATGTCTTATAGTATTGATGTTAATAATTATCTCAAAACTTTCTTTATTATGATTCTACCTGTCTCAGTAGTCCCTTTAATGAAATAAACGCCGTCTCTTAAATCGTGGGTGTTCTTTGTGTTGACAAGTTGTCCATGGATGTTGTAAATACCCAGGATGGAAACGATCTCTTCCTCCATGTTTTCATGGATTCCCGTGATCTCGATAGTCACGTGGTCTTCCCCTTCCGGGGTAAGCGCAAACTCGGATTCGCAGTCTTCGTATACTGCAGTAAGTTGGTAAGTGACGGCTCCGACAATGGACATCTGATCCAAATACTCCGTTTCGGTGGGTGCTACTTCAATGGTTGTAGTACAGCCCGATGGATCGGTGAAATACAGATTGTAGTGCAGTGGTAATTCTTGAGGTGCCATCCATGTTAGATGCACTCCGAAATCAGTGTTTGTTTCGAAATAATACGTTCCTTGGAAATCGGTTGGCGGATCGCATGGTATTATTGGGGTAGGAGGCGTGACATCGCCCATGGTGCCGTCCCAGCCGATGTTCTGTCCGTAGAGACCGCCGTCTTGCGAGTTGACCCAAGTTGTGATGTTTTGTCCGTTATGGAACCCAGTTGTGTTTTCGTCGCCAGTCTTCGGATAGGTGCTCAAGCACATCTGGGTGTTCCAAATGACGTTGCCTTCCATGTCGAAGCCATGAGCTTCGATGGTTTCCTGGTATGCGCCTGAAACGGCTTTATGGTATATTACCGAAAAACCTTCGCCGTATTCGAAGGCGTCGATGCGAAGTCCACCGCATTGGGTGGTGCCGTTATCAAGGACGAGGATGCCATCTCCCCAAGGTTTTTCTCCTGTTGCGGTGATGCGATTGATATAGATCTTGTATTGTGATTGTGAATAGGAGTCAGTTTGTCGATACACCAATAGCAAGTCGTGGCTGACAGGGTCGATGGTTGGGTATGCGTTGATATAGAAGCTGCTTGGGTCTGGCGAATGTACCGTTACTCCGTTGGTGTCAGAGATGGTAGGGGTGCCGCTTGCATCGAAGTGTGTGACGTAGGTGTTGTAGACGCCGCCTATGCTGTTATGCCATTGAAACACATAGCACCCTCCCAAGCCGTCAGGAATTGCATGGTGTATGTATCCCGCTCCCACGGTTTGCAGCCCAAAAAGCAAGGTTTCAGGAAGAAACTGTTCGCCTTCTTTATTGTATTTGGCGACATAGATTTCCTTGTTGTAATTGGTATAGCCTTGGAGGGTATGCTTTGAATAAACCACGAAAACGCCGTCCTCGGAAGGAATCAGTACACCGTTGCTGCATTTTTTTGCCGGGTCAGAGATGGTGATTGTAGGTTCCAGCGTGCCGTCGGCATTAACGTAACACAGGAAAGAGTTGTCCATGTCGGTGCCTAAAGCCCAGAAGCCGCCGTCGTTACCAGCAAGCAGCTCGGAGCGTCCGCCACCTTCACCGTTGAAGAGGACCATTCCATCGGTGCCCCAGGGCGTGCTGCCGTCAGGGTTGACTTTTACCACCCAGTGACGGGCGTCAGCAGTGCGAAACATGCTTACCACTGAGCCGTCGCTCAAGGCAGCCATGGCATATCCTGGAGACCATGTTGCGATGTTGTCCGTGGTGATGTGTATGCATTCCTCACCCCATTGCGGTACACCTTTGGGGTTAAGATATTGCAATTTCGGCGACCATCCGTTTGACGACATGCTCGTCCATTGCACGAAGGTGCCGCCATCAGGTGAGGTGGCGACACGTATCTCTCCCGAACCGCTATCGCAATTGGCTATGAAAGTATTCGTCGTAGGGTCGTCGACCCATTGGGCTTGTAGTGCAAACGAGATTACAACAGCAAAGATAAATAGAGACAATTTCTTCATTTTGTTGCTTTTTTCATTGTTTTATTAATGCAAAATTATAAAAATTCATTTTTTTGCAGAAAAAATGGCATTATGGAAGAAAAATTCACACCACAAGAAAAAATAGCTGTCGCAAGTGTTCTGTATAATCTGGCCGACGTTGATTTTCAAAGCCATGATTCCGAGTATGAATGTCTTGAGACTTGCATGAAGGAATTGGAGTTTGACACTGACGAATTTGTGCCCATTCCTAGAAATGAGTTACAAAAGCAGGCTTATGAGACATTGAAACGTATGACAAAAGAAAAAAAACGCCGTTTCTCAGGCATGATGACGAGATTGTCGCGTTCAGACGAAAACTTCGGGCCTCGTGAGCGGGCTTTCGTGATGGAAATCCTCAACATGTGCGATGTGCCGTTTGTGCATAAATGAAAAAAGGC
>DBXU01000151.1:0-726 GCA_002310075.1 Bacteroidales bacterium UBA1204
GCCAAACCGATACCCAGTGACGAGCCACCAAGATCCAAATGATAGGAATAGCCCAAGCCCACGTTGATATTATCCTCAAAACCCAGATGGTCTTTCATGACAGAAAAAGAGAGACCGCCGTGCAACTTAGTGAAAGGCATGTCTCCCGTCAAGAGGAAAGTCTCAGGGGCAATCTCGTTGCCGTCATTATCGACAAAACCAGCCCATTGCTGACGATAAAGGCCCAAAACATTGACTCCTTCGCTCATACCAGCAAAACCTGCATTGGCGTAAGCGTAGGAATTGGTATAGTTGGTGAAGATGGGCGCCTGTTGGGCTTTCGTGACGGAAACGGAAGCCAACATCATGACAAGGATAAGGGCTATATGTGTGATTTTCATCTTCAAATCGGGCAAAACTATTATGATTGAAACCGCGAATTTACGAAAATAGTATTTATCTCAGCAAATTAATTTTTATCCCTTTCAGTTAAACTTCTGTTTTTCAGTAAAATATTTTTTACCTAAACAACCTGATGATATCGTTGCCATTGGCCAGGATGACCAAGCCTAAAACCAGAATAAGGCCCACCGTCTCAGCCACTTCCATAAACTTGTCGCTGGGTTTGCGGCGCGTGATGATCTCGTAGAGCAGGAATAGGATATGTCCACCATCCAAAGCGGGGATGGGCAAGATGTTCATCACGGCGAGGGCAACGGACAGGAAGGCCGTCATGCGCCAGAAGAT
>DBXU01000151.1:862-1506 GCA_002310075.1 Bacteroidales bacterium UBA1204
GCCTGGAAGAAGCTGTATTCCTTGGTCTCCAACTCGTAATAATCGGTCAGGTAGGTCTTGCAATAGGCCCCTATCACAGCTTCCTCGGTGAGGTGCATGGGCAGGGCAAGTGTGTCGGCATCGCGCAACACGATGACATGGATATCTTGGTTCTTAAAACGTTTGATATTCTTGACAAAGTCCTGATAATAAAGGGTCTCGATGTCATTAATACCGATAATGACGTCGCCACTCTGCAAGCCACCGGCTTGGGCGACAGAGTTGGCCACCACATCGGCCACGACGAAGGGCGTGCGGTAGGTGATGAAGTTGGGGTCTTGCGAGCCCAGCAGCTTGGTGACGGCGTCCTCAGGTAGGTTGATCACCGTGTCTTTGCCGTTGCGTTCCACCTCGACGGTCTTGGCCTTATCGAGAATGATCTGCATGGGGATGTCCTGGAACTTCTCGATGTATTCGCCGTCGATGGCCAGAATCTTGTCGCCGTCGCGGAAGCCCAGCTCGTAGCCCAGACTATCAACGGAGATGCCATACTTGTTGACCTCGGCGGTAGGCAGGTACTGCTCGCCTTCCTTGGCTAACAGACCGATATAGATGGCGACAGCCAACACCACATTCATGAACACACCCGCCACCATGATGATGAA
>DBXU01000151.1:1603-2508 GCA_002310075.1 Bacteroidales bacterium UBA1204
TATTCCGTCTCGTCGCTGCGACGCCAGTCGTCCTCGGGCAAGGTGTTGAGGTCGATGGGCTCGTAGTTCTTCTGTTTCTTTCCAGCAGCATCACGATATTCAGTGACCGTGTACTTCTCGGGGACATTCTTCGAGAAGAACTTGAAGCGCCACTTGCCGTTCACCTTCTTGCAACGGAAGAGGGAGAAACCCCAGTCGAAGAAGAGATAGAACTTCTCGACACGGGTCTTGAAAGCCTTGGCGGCAAGAAAATGGCCCAACTCATGGACAAAAATCAAAATGGAAAGGGAAAGGAAAAACTGGAGTACCTTTATTAATATAGTCATTTTCCGTTGTTATTTGATAGGTGAAAAAGTGTGCAAAGATACGGATTTTTAGTTATCTGCCGCATTGTTAAGTGTCATATAATCCACGGGGTTGACGGCGATGCCGTTGTGCCACAACTCGAAATGCAGATGCTCGACCTGTTTCGAGTCGCCCGACTCGCCCAGGATGGCGATGGCCTCCCCTGCCTTGACATAGTCGCCTTCTTTCTTCAGCAAGGTGGCATTGTGCTTATACACAGAGAAATAGCTATCGGCATGCTGGATACCTATGCAATAGCCATGGTTGATACTCCACGAGGAAAAGACCACGGTGCCGTCGTAGGCCGCATTGATGATTTGGTCACCCTCGGAAGCAATGTCGACGCCAAAATGCCCGTTGTCGGGATTGAATGCGTTGATGATGCTGCCGTTGAGCGGGACGAAGAAGTTCTTCACCAATGAACTCGGTTTGGTGGGTGGCAGATAGTCGGAGCCAAAGAGATTGTATTGGCTTTGCGCTTCGTATTCGGCGCGCAGTATACTGTCTTGCTTCGATTTCTTCAGCGTAATGGTGTCGGTGACGCCCTTCGGCAAGGGCTC
>DBXU01000118.1:0-404 GCA_002310075.1 Bacteroidales bacterium UBA1204
AGTTGGGACACTTACCGTTCGAGCGGCCCTGGTGGCCAGAACGTCAACAAGGTGGAGACGGCCGTGCGTCTGCACCACCACCCCACTGGCATCGTCATCGAATGTCAAATTACACGTTCACAGCTGCAAAACCGCGAGAAGGCCATGCAGATGTTGAAATCGCAACTTTACCAGATAGAGATGGAAAAGAAGCGCGAGAAGATCTCCGAAATCGAAAGTTCTAAAAAGAAAATCGAATGGGGCTCACAGATAAGGAGTTACGTAATGCATCCCTACAAAATGGTAAAGGACCTGCGCACACAATATGAAACCTCCAACGTCAATGCCGTCATGGACGGCGAGTTGGACGACTTCATCAAGGCCTACCTGATGAGCGCTAACCAAAGATAGCACTACAGAATCTC
>DBXU01000118.1:462-4014 GCA_002310075.1 Bacteroidales bacterium UBA1204
GTAGCAATGTGACCCGACTTGGCCGCATCGTAATTATTCAGCAAACCATACAGGAACCCGGCCGCATAGATGTCGCCGGCGCCATTGGTATCGATGCAGGGCGCATCCATAGGCGGAATAAAGGTGGTCTCTCCATCGATTTTCACCAACGAACCTCTTTTACCCAGTTTCACCACGGCCACCTCGCACTCTTCGGCCAGCATATCCAGTGCTTCTTGCTCTTCCTTGCCTGTGTATGCGCGGGCTTCGTCCTCATTGGCAAAGATTACATCCACATAGTTGTGCAACAAATCGCGAATAAAGTCACGGTTCTGCGCCACAATATTATAGCTGGCCATGTCCATCGACACACGCAAGCCGCACTCTTTAGCCATGCGGCAGACTGCCAAAATCAGTTCACGGTTGAAAATCAGGTAGCCTTCCACATGGATATAATCGTATTGGCTGAGCACTTCGCGGCTGATTTCCTCGGGCACCATCGTGGCGGCGGCTCCCAGATAAGTGGCGAAAGTCCTTTCGGCATCAGGTGTCATCAGCGTAGTGGCAATGCCCGTATCAATGTCCGAATAGAGCAAATGCGGCGTGATGTGGCTGTTGAGCATATCCTGACGGAAGAAGTCGCCCATAGCGTCGTGCGACACCTTGCCGATGAAGCCTGCTTCGGCTCCCAATCGGGCCAACCCGTGTATCGTGTTCGAGGTGGAACCTCCCGAAGCTAAAGTTTGCTTCATATCCTTCATCGCCTCGTGCAATTGGCGTTTGGTAGGAGCGTCAATCATCTCCATACCACCCTTTTGCAGCGAAAAACCTTTCAAAAAAGATTCGTCTTCCAGACGGGCAATCACATCAACCAAGGCGTTGCCAATACCTAATATTTTCATATTCAGCTATTTAATTGTTTTATTTTCTTTCAAAAAAGCGACAATATCCCTTTCGTCAATGCCGCGATAATCGAAACTCTTCACCACTCTGCCATTCTCCACCAGCGCATAGACAGGAAAGCTGCCGAAGGTGATGTTGATGGCAGTGATAGGCGAGATGAGGCAATGCATCACATCTTGTGTGGCGGTCTCCTCCTTGAACTTCACAATCCCCTCTTCGCTACCCCAAATGTAGTATTTAAGATTGTCGTGAGAGATGGCGTGATTTTGCATAATCGTATTCACTTTGTGAAGACTTTGGCGGCAATACTGGCAGCCCGAAGCGAAGAAGCCCACCAAATAGCGACCCTCTGTCAGTTGCAAATCACAGAACGTGCTGTCGGTCAGCGCCTGATTATAGGCCTCCACATTGAGTTTGTCGTTGGGATTCACAAACTTATTATAGACCGAATCTGGCGTAAACAGGACAAACGGCACCACCAGGCCGACAACCACGATAGCGGCGGCGCACCATTTTTTCCCTTTGAATTGATAATCTTCCTCCTTGCGAATGAAGAACATCAGTCCAAAAGTCACGATATTTTTGATGAGCGAAGCTGCGGGGTCAAGTTCCACCAAATCGCCGAAGCAGTGGCAGTTGGTATCGTGGCGGAAGAGCATCACATAGACCAGCAGCAGCGAAAAGCCCACCAGCATCAGTTGAATGAGCCACCAAACCTGTTTGTAGCAGATCTTGGCAATGAGGCCAGCCCCGAGAATCAGTTCCGCGGCAATCACTGCCCTTGCCACCAGCGTGGAAAACAGATAACCAAAGAGATTAAAACTATAGATGTAAACTTCAAACTCATCCAGCGAGATCAATTTCATAACAGCCGCAGCAATAAACATGCCACCTATCAGCAGTCGCAAAATCAGTCTGACAACTTGAACCGGCTTCATAATTTGGATTTTTTCGGTCACAAAAATAGCAAATTTTATCACCTGAAAAGAGATTTCCTGTCAGAAGTTGGCAGAATATGGCATGACAGCCGTTTGGCTCTGCCATATCAACGCCTGCGGATTATTTATTGAGAAAAACATATTTCATTAAATTACAATTATTTACGCTAAGCGCTGTAAAAAAAAGAAAAAAAAGCCGCCTCCATGACAGCCCGTATGGATTTTTTTGTATTTTTGTGACCTATATCTAGAAATATCGAAAAAAAAGAATAAAACTTTATCAATAAAGATGTTGGCACGATTTTTGCAGGATAAAGAATAGAGATTGAAGAAAAAATTTTGCCGCATAAGTAACTTGAAACCGACAATTAATCATTAAACAACAACAACTATGAAAAAGACCATTGCATTAGTTCTCTCTTTGTTTGTCTTTGCTCAAGTGTTTGCTACAGACGTAGTTCCTGTAGAAAGTGCAAGAAAGGCATCAAAGAATTTCCTTTCGGCACGCTACAAAACCATGGCGGACATCAAGACGACCGACTTGACTTTGAAGCATACCGAGTTGAATGAAAACGGAGAACCTGTTTACTATCATTTTCAGATAAAGGACAAAGGCTTTATTCTGGTTTCGGCCACCGATAATGTCATCCCCGTTTTGGCTTATTCTATTGAGTCGAACTTGGAATCGAACGAATCGGTTGACTTTATGCTAGATTCTTACAAGAATTACATCAGCCAAGTGCAGGCTTATCATGTAACGGATGCCAACGCAGCCAAAGCATGGGCTCAATACACAGCTGACAACTTCGTACAGACCAAAGCCGACTTAAAGTTTGTTGACCGTTTAACCACCACGACTTTCAACCAACAGTATCCTTACAACACCTACTGTCCGTTTGACGCCACCACCCAAGGCGACAGAAACAAGAAAGTTCCCAATGGTTGTGTATCTGTAGCTATGGGTACCATTCTCAACTACTTCCGTTACCCCACCAAAGGTTTCAGTGGTGTTTCTTACATCCCCGAAAAATATGATCGTCAGGAAGTTAAATTCCGCGACTACACTTACAACCACGATGCTATTACTGATGCTGCCTATACCGACGACGGTGAGTTGGCCAAGTTGCTCTATCACGCAGGTGTTTCTGTAAGAATGGGCTACGGTCCTACCGGTTCGGGTGCTGCCTCAGCCGAAGCAATGGAATCCCTTAAATACTACTGGCAATACAACCAATCTGCCTACATGCAGACTCAGGATGTGTTCTCGGGCGGTGCCAAAATGTGGGGCGACTCCATTTTGAAACCCCAACTCGACAAGTGCGTTCCTATCTACTATTCCGCTCAGAATAAGGAAGAGAACGGTAGCGGTCACGCATTCATCATTGACGGTTACAAGGAAGTGATGGAAGGCGACAATGTGGTTACCTATTTCCGCGTTAACTGGGGATGGGGTGGACAAAGTAATGGCGACTTCCTGATTGACATGCTTAATCCTCCAATTCACGGTGACGAAGTTGAAGATGGTAACTTCATCTATCACGTAGGTGTTATGTTGAACATGACTCCTCCCGATTCTGCTATTCAAAAACCGGCTGAAGGTTTCATCAGAAATACTGCCAGCTTCGGTTCTATCAGCGACGGTGCAGGTCATGTTGACTACCCCAACAACACCAACAGAACTTGGATGCTTGCCTCTCCCGACGCCAAATCATACATGTTCAACTTTGGCCGT
>DBXU01000042.1:0-148 GCA_002310075.1 Bacteroidales bacterium UBA1204
ATTCTAACTCAATTAACTGCATTTTATTATCCACCATCTGGCCTTCGGCCACAAATATCTTTTTCACTTTAGCCTTCCCTGCAGCCACAATATTGTTTTCCATCTTCATGGCTTCAACCACCATCATAATCATGCCTTCCGTCACCTC
>DBXU01000042.1:252-617 GCA_002310075.1 Bacteroidales bacterium UBA1204
TCGTTGAGTTGGTCGGTGCGGTAGCATCTGAAGTTAAGCCCATGGAAATTCACGATGGTCTTCTGCTCGTTGTTGACCGAGCAATAGACCGTCTCCGTCCTTCCGTTCAACATGATCTTCAGCTGCTTGTTGTCGTACGACAGGAACTCGACCGCGAACAGGCTTTCTCCCACCGTACCGCAGATTCTCCCAGCCTCAGCAGCATCAATGCTGACGGGTATCCTCTGCCCTTCCACATCCACGACGATCTGCATGTGATAGCGCCAATAGCCGATCTCTTCCCACACATTCTCCGTGTGTTGCTCAACATGACGTTTGCAGAAGTCATACATCAAAAACGAGATGGCAATATCGTTGACATTCAA
>DBXU01000042.1:654-1160 GCA_002310075.1 Bacteroidales bacterium UBA1204
AACGAAGTATCCAGCTTGTTGTCCAGGAAATCGGGGTTCTTTATCACCTCCCAGAGATAAGCCTTGTTGGTGGTCAGACCTTGTATGATGAATTCCTTTAAGGCTCGTTGTGCGGTTTCAATGGCACTCGCCCTGTCTTTTCCATAGCATACCAACTTGGCTATCATAGGGTCGTAAGCCTCTGAAATGGCACAAGGACCATCGATGCTGCTATCGACACGCGCGCCACGCACCTGAGGCTCGTGGTAGGCCGTCACTTTACCAGGCGTGGGCAGGAAGCCGTTTTCAGGGTCTTCAGCATAGATGCGCAGCTCCATGGCATGGCCTTGTACGTGGATGGCCTCTTGGGTCCAACCCATCTCCTTGCCACGCGCAATGCGAATCTGTTCCTCCACGATATCGATCCCCGTGCGCAACTCAGTGACAGGATGTTCCACTTGAATGCGGGTGTTCATCTCAAGGAAATAGAAGTTCAGGTCCTTGTCGACCAGAAACTCCACCGTACC
>DBXU01000042.1:1334-1615 GCA_002310075.1 Bacteroidales bacterium UBA1204
GGATTCTCAATATACTGTTCGATGAATACGGTACCATCGCCAAAGTATTTCTCAGCTTCGCGTGAGGCGCTCTCCAAGGCATCCTTCAGAGCCTTCTTGTCCCTAACGATGTGCATGCCTTTTCCTCCGCCGCCAGCGGCCGCCTTGATTAGGACGGGATAAGGAAGCGCATCTGCTTGACGCAGTATTTCATCGTGGCTCCCAGTGAGACCGAAAGTGACAGGTATGCCATGCTCGATGGCGATCCTACGAGATTCGATCTTATTACCCATCAAACGCAT
>DBXU01000042.1:1726-2294 GCA_002310075.1 Bacteroidales bacterium UBA1204
GCATCGAGGGCGGCATCAATGATTTTACGGACGTTAAGGTAGGTCTCTTTCAAGGAGCCATTACCGAGCGGACAAGCCTCGTCGGCCATGCGGCGATGCAAAGCGTTGGCGTCGTTATCGCCAAAGACCGCCACAGAAGCGATATGCAGCTTCCGTAATGTCTTGATGACGCGGACGGCAATCTCGCCTCGGTTGGCAATGAGTACTTTATGTATTCTTCTACTATTCATTGTTTCAAAAAAGAGGACGGCCATAATGACCGCCCTCTTAGATTTTAACTATGTATCGACATCAATACACCAAGAACTTCACAGCGGAGCTGCTGGCACCCTGGTTGAGNNCGCAGGATGTAGGAGCCCGTGCTCAAGTTTTCGGTATTGATAGTCACCTGATGTGAGCCTTCGCCGAACTGGCCGACGTTCTTGCTCATCACCATGCGACCGGTCATGTCAAACACTTGATAGCTCACATTGGCGTTGCTTTCAAGGTTGAAGCTGACGGTAGCCTGGTCAGACACCGGGTTAGGATACATGCTGATGGTGACATTCTCAACAGCAGGAGTCTCGGG
>DBXU01000042.1:2366-2668 GCA_002310075.1 Bacteroidales bacterium UBA1204
TCGGTCACGAAGATACCCTCGTCGGTCACGTTGACCACTTGCTCGTTTTCTTTATAGAGCAGCTGTTGCTTCAGTTCCATGACGGGAACTTCGCCCATCATTTGGTTATCGGCAGCCCAAGTGGGGTTGACGATCGTCTTGGTTCTGTAGATACCACGCTCGGTGCCGAGGATGACATCACCCGTAGCCATTTCGATCACTGAAGAGTAGACCGGCATCTTAGGCAGGTTGGCCTGCTTCGAGGTGAAGGTAGGATTGGCTGACAGGGCGTTGTTGGAATACAGCACATAGTTGTCATTGCC
>DBXU01000042.1:2800-2925 GCA_002310075.1 Bacteroidales bacterium UBA1204
GAGTCGATAGTGGCCGAGGTCTCATTCATGAAGCGGTAGAGATTGCCTTCGATGGTACCCACGAAGAGGTTTTCACCTTCGGCATCCATAGCCATGCAAAGAGGAGTGCCGGTAAACTCACCCAT
>DBXU01000042.1:2993-3200 GCA_002310075.1 Bacteroidales bacterium UBA1204
AGCCATACGAGTGGTATAGATAGCATTGGCGCAACCCACATACAGACGAGAGCTGATCGGGTCTTGCACTTGGATGGAGTCACCTGCAGCTAAGGTGTGATCCAAAGTGTGATTGAAGGGGAATCCATTATTGCTCATGCATTGGATTTCGTTATCAGCGGGGATGTTCTCACCCGTCTCATTCTTGAACCACACAGTGGCAGGGTT
>DBXU01000042.1:3310-3453 GCA_002310075.1 Bacteroidales bacterium UBA1204
TGAGTACGCTCGAGGCCACCACCTTTATAAGTGACAAAGAAGGTGTTGGGGTTCACGTTAGAGATGGCACACGGACCAGCATTGGAAGATTCGCTGTACAGACCGTCGTTCATGCCCGTAGGATTGATCCAAATGCCACTGCC
>DBXU01000042.1:3507-5266 GCA_002310075.1 Bacteroidales bacterium UBA1204
ACGCGGGTGTCCTTACCAGACATAGCGACATTGAACATGCGGGTCGTGATATAGTTACGGTTGCAGTTGCTAAACGTGAATCTGCCTTCGCCTTTGTAGATACCACCATCGGTACCAATATAGCATTGATTGCTGTTCTTGGGATTGAAGGCCATGCAGTGGATACCCACATGGATATAATCAGGCATATAGAAGTAGGAATCCGTGGTCACCTGATTGGCGAGGTAGAAGCCTTCGCCGCTTTCAGGCTTTTCAATCACCCAAAGATAGGCACCAAGCACATAGAGCATACCTTCGTTATCGGGATCAACGACAAGGCCATGATTGTAGAGACCGGAAGCGCCATAGATGTCGTGACCTTGGTTGGCTGACACGTTGGGCAATGCCACAGCCCAATTTTGACCCTTGTTTTCAGAAACGTAGACACCACTGTGCTTGCCATCGTTACCGATGCATGCAGCGTAGATGACATTGGGGTTGGCAGGAGCAATGGCGATGTCAAGCATGCCGGCTGCCTTGGGAAGAAGGGTGTCGCCCTGCATGGTGGAACCCGTACCGCTATGGCTGACCAGGTTCTGGACATTGCTGCCAATGTAAACAGCACCGTCGATAGCGGCAACGATAGTATTGTCGGAAGCCACTTTCACCGCAACGGCGTTGCCTTCGATGGCAACAGCCCAGGTCTGACCTTTATCGTTGGAATACTTAAGGCCTTCGGTTGTAGCGGCAATGACGGTATTGCCAGCAACGGCAACATCGTTGATATAGTACCACTCGTCAGCGCTAGGCGACTTGACCAGTTCGAACACGTCGTTGGTCAGGGTGTAGAGACCCGTGCCAACGAAGCTGTTGTCGTAACCTTGTTGGTCAAGGCCGTTATGAGCTGCAGCAGTGCCATTATCACCAGTGCCAACATAGATAACACCGTCAGCATCCTGAGCCATGCAGCTGACCATCAGGTCAAGGCCACCAACTTGATGCCAAGTGATACCATTGTTGTAGGTCTTGTAAACACCGCCACCTTTGGAGCCGATGTAGACCACATTGGATTTGTTGTCATAAACGATAGCCGTTGTTTGACCGCCCATGTTGTCGGGACCCATAGTGAGCCAATAAAGCGGGTCATCAGCAGCATTTCTCGTAACAGGGGCTTGCATGGCCTTGAGCATATCAGCGGGGTCAATCAGACCAGTCAGCTGGTTTGCACGAAGGCTTCCCATGAAGCTCTCTGCATTCATTGTAGGTTGAGTGCGCGGAACATAGTGTCCACCTTGGTCAGCGATGGCCACCGCTTGACCTAAGATCATGATTACCAGAAGTAAACTGAAAGGTAAAAATCTCTTTTTCATATCACGAAATTTTAATTAATTCTCGGTTTTATACGTGTTTCGACACTTTTTCACTATAAATATGGTCTGCAAATATAGGACATTCTCTCAAAGAAAATACATTTTAGCGAAAAAAAATTGCATTTTTTTCTCAACAAAATCGCTTTTTCCCTCATAATGAGGTCAAAACGGCAACATAGATGCTTCGGGGAGATAGCCTACACTTCCATTGGCAATTCGGATCTTATTCCACCCATCGGCCGATTCAAGAATCGAGACTTTAGTGCCTTCGTGAAGCACAAAAAGGTCGACACTCGCGTTGCTAGGCGAGCTTTTCACATTGACCGTAGGCGTCATGATAATGGCCTGATCCTCCGTCATGGAGGCCTGCCTCAGCTGGAGGGCAAAGACCACCGACAAGCCAAATAAAA
>DBXU01000162.1:0-201 GCA_002310075.1 Bacteroidales bacterium UBA1204
CTAATGGCACGCATGCCCGTCCCCCTCCGCGTCTCCGCTTTGCCCGCTGGGGGATGCCCCCCAACGGGCGCATGGCGTATTATCCGGCGTTTCCACCGGCTATCCGCCTGACGGGGGCTGGTTGCATACGCGTTACGCACCCGTGCGCCACTCTCACGGCACCCGAAGGCGCCGATCCCGTCCGACTTGCATGTATTAGGC
>DBXU01000162.1:339-3908 GCA_002310075.1 Bacteroidales bacterium UBA1204
TCTTGTGCTGGCCTCAGACTTTCAAAGATCTTCCGCAAAAGCGCCAACCGCTCCTTCCTTCCCTGTTTTGCGGGCTGCAAAGATACAGCTTTTATAATTACCAGCAACAAAAAAAAATAATAATTTTTTTAAACTATCATATATAATTGATTCTCAAATTTATAAGTAGTATAAATCTATGAATAATGGAAGGGGCTCAGATGCTTTCTGCTATTTTATTGAGACGGAAAACAGTGTTTTGGTTGGTTTGTAAGAGTTCAATGGTGCCAACAATGATAAAATCTGCGAGAATGGCTTCGGCTTTTCTTTTGCTGATATGCGCCAATTCTTGAAATTCCGGTAGCGAGATCTCATCGTGATCGGCAAGATAATGAAGAAGCTTCATTTCAGTTTGTGTAAAAGCGATTTTCGCTGGTTTAGAAAACTTGTCAGATTTCCACACCTTTATTAATACGTTGTCCGCAATGAGGTTTTCGTCTCTCACACGGACAAATATCTTGAATTGGCCATGATTGTCGGGTGCTTTGTGCTTGTCGTGCTTGTCTTTAGGTATGATGACTTCCAACACGGTTTTACCGTTGATTTCCCATTCTTTGGTCGTGTATTGCACTGGAGGGATGCAATACATTTCAGCAGCGGCTTGGATCATGTGGATTTCCTCGTCGCTACGAACCCCGGCAATGGCACCATTGTCTTTGACTCCCACAAGAAGCCGACCGCCATCTGTGTTGGCGAAGGCGGCAAGTGAACGGGCAATGCGTTTGCTGTCCGAAATCTCGAACTTGAAATCAAGCATCTGGTGCTCGCCTTCTGAGATGAGGTTCTGGATATGGTTGTCTTTCTTCTTCATCGAGGCGACAAAGATAGGGCTTTTTTTTAAGCTGGGGAAGCACTATATAAATAAGGTGTATTTATAGGTGATACAATAATGAGAAAACGAATCGGTTTTATTGTGGTTGACACTAAAGCTATTATCGGCATATAAAAGATCATCATATACAGCAGTTGGGAGAAGCGACTATGTTCGCGCTCTCCCAACTGCTACTTGTGAATTCGAAGACCAAGTTATATTGTTAACAAGTCAATAAAGACGTTTCAAATGACTCCAAATCCCTGTTTATTGAAAATCGTTATTCTTTAGTGAAGGTCTTTGTAGTCATGCGATTCCCTTGGATGATTTGCATCATATACATGCCTGAAGGGCAATCGTTCATGTTGATTTGCGTACAATCATCGACAGTTTCAATACGTTTCATCATCACGCCAAGAACATTGTATATTCGAATCTGCATTCCGCCAATACATTGGACGGTGACAAAGTCTTTAGTAGGATTGGGGTAAATTGACACTTGCATCTCGTCGTTCTCTCCTATACCAACGGCTTCAGAAAAGGTGACTGTAATAGTGTGATCTTCAGTAATATTATTGAATGTGTAGAAACTTGGAGAGCCAACCAATACGCCATCTACCAATACCTCAGACACTTCGTACCCCCCGTTAGGAATGATTTCAAAAGACTGGTTGCCACCATCAACGACGACAACGTTTCCCGATGGATTTATGTTACCATTGGGGCCAGCAGTTGCAGTAATAACAAACGTGTTCTGGGCAAAATGAGCAATCAAGTTTCTACTTGAAGTGACAGTGAAGGTGTAACTTGGGCTCGAGGACACCTGTGCCCCGTTTTCGGTCCAGTTGACAAAAGTGTAACTTGTGTTGGATGTCGCTGTTAAAATACACGTCTGTCCATAGGTATAGTTTCCGCTGCCATTCACCGATCCGCCATCGTTAGGATCCGCTGTGGCAGTGATGGTGTAGCTTTTTGCTTGGAAATGCGCTACATAAGTTGCATTTTCTATCACGGTAAAGGAATAATTGGGATTTGTGGATACCTGTGTCCCATTTTTTGTCCACTTAACAAAATCATAGCCCGTGTTAGCCGTGGCAGTCAGATTGCATGTCTGACCATAAGTGAAGTTTCCTCCTCCGCTCACTGCGCCACCGTTAGTAGGATTTGCTGTAGCAGTAATGGTGTAGCTTTGTTCTTGGAAATGGGCAACATAAGAGGCACTCTCGGTCACAACAAAGGAATAGTTGGCATTTGTGGAGACCTGCGTTCCATTCTTTGTCCAATTGGCAAAGACATAGCCCGTATTAGCCGAGGCAGTCAGATTACATGTTTGGCCATAGTTAAATACTCCGCCACCACTCACCGATCCGCCATCGTTAGGATCCGCTGTGGCAGTGATGGTGTAGCTTTGCTCTTGGAAATGGGCTACATAAGTGGCATTCTCCGTTACTGTGAAAGAATAGTTGGTGTTTGTGGAAACTTGGACGCCGTTCTTGGTCCAGTTGACAAAACTATATCCTGGGTTGGCCGTGGCAGTCAAATTGCATGTTTGACCATAATTATAGTTTCCGGCACCGATCACAGAGCCACCGTTGTTAGGATCAACTGTGGCAGTGATGGTGTAGCTTTGTGCCTGGAAATGCGCCACATAAGCGGCATTTCCCGTTACTGTAAAGGAATAGTTAGGATTTGTGGATACCTGTGTCCCATTCTTTGTCCACTTAACAAAAACATAGCCCGTGTTAGCCATGGCAGTCAGATTGCATGTCTGACCATAAGTGAAGTTTCCACCTCCGTTCACAGTGCCACCGTTAGTAGGATTTGCTGTGGCGGTAATGGTGTAGCTTTGCTCTTGGAAATGGGCAACATAAGAGGCACTCTCGGTTACAACAAAGGAATAGTTGGCATTTGAGGAGACCTGCGTTCCATTCTTTGTCCAATTGGCAAAAACATAGCCCGTATTAGCCGTGGCAGTCAGATTACATGTTTGTCCATAGGTGAAGTTTCCACCGCCACTTACAGAGCCGGCATCACTAGGTTCTGCCGTGGCAGTAATGGAGTAGCTTTGAGTTTGGAAATGAGCTACATAATTGGCTTCTTCATTCACTATAAAAGAGTAAGGGTTGTTGGAAGAAACGATGACTTCAGTGTTTTCCAACAAACCACGAATCATCCATGAAGAATTAAAACCAAAATCCAATGCATGTTGCCAACTACCGTTGTTTATGCACATAAAATCGCTTTTAGGTTCACCCACATAGCTGCAATATGCTGCTGGATATGATATATCAGTGGCACTAACCGTAATCCATAGACTTTGAGAGATATCAATTGACACAGGTGAGTTGAGGTCAACGGTATGCCAAGAACCGTTGCCAGTCAAATTGATGGTTTTTGTGCTAACAAGTGTACTTGGAGCTGCCGTGCCTCCTTGATAGATATTAAAGGTATAATCACCTGTTGAACCATTTCTGACATATAGGCTGACACTAACCAAATTCTGCCCATTATATAGAGACAACTGATCTGTTGTGAATAATATCCCCCAGTTTATAGTTCCACTATCTAGTCCGATAGCCCCAGAGTTGTAATTATCACCGCAATACTGCAGTGTAGGGATGCTTTTCGCCCAATTTACAAAACCATAACCATTGATGCCTGTTGCACTTAACGTACAGTTTTGCCCATAAGTATATGTGCCACCTCCGTTTATTGTGCC
>DBXU01000162.1:3950-23541 GCA_002310075.1 Bacteroidales bacterium UBA1204
ACATAAGTCTCGTTTCCTGTCACTGAGAAAGAATAAGCAGGCTCTGTAGAAACCTGAGTTCCGTTTTTTGTCCAATTCACAAACGTATAACCAGTATTTGCTGTCGCTCTCAATGTGCAAGTTTGACCGTTTATGTATGATCCGGTTCCTGTAATGGTGCCACTGTTTGAGGGATTAACCGAAGCATTAATTGTATACGTAGGGCCTGATGAGTTAGGAACAATGTTGATTATAGCTCCTTGAAGTGAGTTGAAGTAGTGATTGCCAGGCGTCAGACTATTAATTGAAAAGAATCCGTTGTAAGAACCGCTCCAGCCCCAATTGAAGTGAAACATGTCATTGTTGTCGTATCCGTCGCAAACGAAAGCATGGCCGTTGTAAATTCCATTTGAGCCTCTATAGAACATGGGGCGAGAGCTGTTCAATTGGGTTTTTAGTAAAGTAATCCATTGAGATTCGTTATCATATCTACTGACATAGTCGGCGGTTGGATAATTGAAATAGTTTTGAAGAGCGTATTCTGTGTCACTGGTATTTGATCCGCTTCCGTCCGGTCCATAATCCATGTTGAGTGCAACGCCACAGTGATAAATCAAAGTGGCAACGGCGTTTTTTTGCGTGGAAGTGCTGCTTGCTGTCAATTGAAGAGGCATATTACTCCAATTATAAGTCGTAGCACCAAAATTAGCACTTTGTGTTCCATATTCCGGGTGTGAAGATGGAGTATAGGAGTGTGATCCCGTACCTGTAATAGGGGCGTTCCAGTACCTCATAATTTGTGCAATGGCAGTGGCGCCACATCCTGCCCATGCATGATTGCCAGGCCCGTTAGAATCTGCGGGACAAAGCAAATTATAATACTCCCCTTGGTCCCAAATGGTTGCTACCAAAGGTTCTACGGCCATTTCCGATCTCAGAGGCATAGGCTTTTCCTCCCTCAAACACTGCCATTCTGTTTGGACTTCAATACTCGCTTCAGCTCTGGTGGATATGGCAAAACGGATTTGTTGTGCATAATTGTCAAGCCAGCTTTTAAGGTTAGGCGGCATGTTATCGATGGATATATTGTTGTCGTATGAATAGCCCAAGATAGGCTTTACGCAATCATTAGCTGAAATGATAACGAACCCCTTGCCAGCTGTATTGTTAAAAATGTAGAACTCTGTATAGCCAGCATGATTAGAATAATTCACGAAACAGGCTTCTTCAGCGGTTTGAAATATGACTGTGCCGTTTATTACTCCGGCGATATGGTTTTTTTGCCAGAAAGTCTGAGCATAATGATTCGCGGTTGTTTCATCAATGGGTGCCGAAAACAAGGGCAATGCCGTTGCAAGGATCATGAGGGTAAATAATACTTTTAATACTTTTTTCATATAATAATAGTTAATTGGTTATGATTTTCGCTTGTTAATCATGTTGCTCTCAGACGAGATAGAGGATGCTCGTGCTACATCATGATTGTTATAAGTTTGGATTGATATGCAAAAATACGACAAAAACTATTATAGTGAAACAAAAACTATTATAGTGAATAAGAATTATTTTTTTGTCAGTCCGAATAAAGGCCACAGATTTATTTGACTGGCGGACGATAAAAATTCGGGTGAGAGTAGGAGGGTGTTTTTAGGCCTCTAGAGCGCGTTTGTTTTTGAGACGGACTTCGGGTCGTTCCAACAAAAAAAACGCCAAATTCGCGATGTTTTGTTCTGTGAATTTTAGGTTATTGGAGATTTACAAAAATACACTAAATTTTTGTAAATAACTATAAATCAAACATATATTTAAAGTTTTACAAAATAACAATCCATAGTTTTATATAAGTGAATAATTGAGCGAAATCACTTTCTTGACAAATTATTAAATATTTTATTCAAATCATATTAAATCAGACTATTATGATATATTATATAAATTAAAATGTAAAAGATTAAATGGTTTTGGTACAATTTTTATGTCAATGTAAATAATTAATGTAAAATGTTGAAAAATAGATAAATATAATAATAATATTGAACGAATTCTTCAAAATGTTACGTTTTTTTGCTAAGTTTACATAAATAAATTCTTTTGCTTTGTGTTTTGTAATTGGAAAATGTTTACTTTTGTAAACCAAAATATGGGTGAAAATCAAAAAATAATGGAGGATACTACAATGGATTTTTCTGAAATGAAAGACAGGATCGCTCACATCATCCGAGCGAAAAATATGACGGCATCCGAGTTCGCCGATCGTTTAGGAATTCAACCTTCAAACGTGTCACATCTCATATCGGGTCGTAACAACCCTAGCTTGGAGTTTGTCAAAAAATTGAAAGAAACTTTTCCTGAATATAACTTGGATTGGATAGTTTTAGGAAAAGGACCGATGACTTTGTCTGATCCTTTTGTCGAAAACTCTCCAATGATGGCATCTTTAGGAAGGAAAGAAAACGAGTTTGATCATGATGATACATCTTTAGAAGATATGCGATCTGCCTCCACTCCTGTCGCCACTACGGAAGAGTTGTCTTCAATTCCTCGTAATGGCTTTGGTTTGAAGCAGGTCATTTTCGTTTATGAGGATTGTTCGTTTGAGATTTTGACTCCTAGAAAATAAGTTTCGTTTATTAATAAGGTGTAGAAAAGGAAAAATGTTTACCTTTGCAAACTTTTTGTAAGGAAGTATGCACAAGGAATCCTTTTTTGAACGCTTTGATACTCTCATACAGACACCCAAGAGAATCGTTTTGGTATGTCATGTCAATCCTGATGGTGATGCCATTGGTTCGGTTTTGGCTATGAGTTATTTCTTGAAGTCAAAAGGTCATGAAGTGAAAGCCATAGCACCGAATCCTTTTCCGGACTTTTTGGCTTGGATGCCTGGCTCGGAGAATGTTCTGGTTTTTGAGAAGGATCCATCGTCTTGTAAACATGCTATCTCAGATGCAGAAGCGATTATTATGCTGGATTTCAATCAATTGTCACGTTGCGGTCTGCTTCATAATGAGATTGGAAAAACACGTTGCCCTCGTATTCTTATCGATCATCATAGAGATGCTGTTTTGGATCAATTCTATTGCGCTTTTTCTGATGTTGAAGTATCAAGCGCTTCAGAGATTGTTGCCGAAATCATTCTTCATTATGGCAAGGAGAACCTTACAAAAGAGGTGGCGACGACTTTGATGGTCGGTATTATGACGGATACGGGATCGTTTTCCCATTCCATACGTCCTAGGACGTTCGAATTAAGTGGCCTGTTGGTGCAGTATTCCATGCCATATAATCTGATTCACCAAATGGTTTACGATACTATGTCGGAAGATCGTTTGCGTCTTTTAGGGTATGCTATTAGCCATAAGATGGAGATTGTGGAAGGTTATGCAGTTGCAATTATCTCATTGAGTAAAAGCGAGTTGGAATCGTTCCATTATAAGGTTGGAGATACCGAAGGTGTTGTGAACTATCCTTTGTCGATGGATTCGATTAAAATGTCGGTTCTGGTAACCGAACGTCAAGACCAGATTCGTTTATCGTTTAGGTCGAAAGGCGATTTCTCTGTGCATGAGTTTGCCAACAAACACTTTAAGGGAGGAGGGCATACCAATGCTGCGGGAGGAACAACCACCACTACCTTGGAGGAAACCCTTGCCTTCTTGAAGTCTGTGTTGGTTGAGTATAATGAATTGAAAAAGGAAATATGTTAAGGTATCTCCATATAGTTTTGTTATTATTGGCAATATTGTTTGCTGGATGCCGTGAAACGACACATCAACAGCCTAAGGTTACGAAAGCTGATATGAAAAACAGCATGGAGAAAGCAAATCGTTATCTGTTGACTGAAGAGGAACAAGACATTGAGAATTATATAGCAAGGCATGAACTGCAGATGGTGTCGACGGGAACGGGTTTGCGTTATCAGATTGTGGAACAAGGTTCAGACAAGCCCATTCGAAACGGTCAAAAGGTGAGTATTGCATATGAGTTGCGGTCCATCGCAGGAGATATGATCTATTCGTCGGAAACAGAAGGCATAAAGACATTCGTTGTCGGGGATGGTCAGGTGGAATCGGGGCTGGAGGAAGCCATGTTACATCTTCATGAAGGCGACAAGGCTAAGATCATCATTCCGTATCATTTGGGTTATGGTTTACATGGAGACGACAACAAGATTCCAGAATATGCCACTTTGGTTTATACGATAAAACTAATTGATAATCAATAACTATGAAGAAAAATTTTGTATTTCTTACACTGATGTGCCTGTTTGTTGGACTGGTATTCACATCCTGCAAGCAAGATTATCCCGGCTATAAGAAAACGGCCGATGGGTTGTATTACCGTTTTATCAATCGGAATGAGAATGGGAGACAGCCCCAGATGACAGACTTTATGAAGGTCAAAATGGCCTGTTATCTGAATGATTCATTGTATTATGGATGGAAAGAATCGAATGGTGAAGTCCACGTTCAACTTTCGGATCCTCATTTCCCTGGAGATTTACAGTCAGCTTATGCCATGATGCGTGAAGGTGATTCTGCTTCGTTCTATATCAAGGCAGATTCCATCGCCGTGAAGTATTATAACCAAAGTCCTGAAGCTGTTGGTCTTAAGCCGACAGATCGTTTTAGATATGAAGTGAAGGTGTTGGAGATTAAGACAAAAGACGAGTTCCAAGCCGAGATTGAGAAAATGAAGGAGGAGATGGCGAATAAGTCAAGGGAGGAGTTTGCCGCTTATGTCAAAGAGAAGGGGATTACAGTAAGTCCGGAGCCTTCAGGTATTTATATCATTCCATTGGAGAAGGGTACAGGACGCTGCCCTGTGAAAGGTGAGAAAGTGGAACTTGATTTTGTAGCCAACCTGTTGAATGGAGTGTCGTTGGGATCGACGTATGAAGAGGGCGAGAAACTCTCCTTTGTTTTGGGTAAAGGCACTACCATCCAAGGTTGGGAAGAGATTGTTCCTAAAATGCATCTAGGAGAACGCGTGCGTGCCATCATTCCGTTTGATATGGCTTATGGCGATCGTGCTGTTGGTTCCATCCCACCTTATTCCAATTTGGTGTATGACATTAAGTTGTTGAAAATCACCACTGCCGAAGAGGTGCGTCTTGAGGAGAAGAAGGAAATGGAAGCATTGAAAGCCGAATCTGGTAGGGCATTCCAGGATTATCTTATTGCCAATAACATTACTGACCATACTGCATCCGGCCTTTACTATAAGAAGAATGTCGTTACTGATGGCAAGTCGCCAGTGGCCGGCTCAACGGCTCGTATCAAATTTGTGGCGTCCTATCTCGATGGAACTCCATTGGGTGATTCCGACAAATTGGGCGGCCATTATGATGTAGTCTATGGATCAGGCAGTGTATTGAAGGGCTTGGATGAGGGCATTGGCCTGATGAAGACAGGAGAGTCTGCTCGTTTTGTCCTTCCATATACTTTGGCATATGGCGCAAGACCGTATGGTAACATTCCTGCCTATTCCAATCTGGTTTTTGATGTGGATCTGCTTGAAGTGCTTCCTGCGGAAGAGGCAAAAGCATCAAAATAATATAGCTAATCAAGAAATTAATCAATAACAATCAAATACAGAATAAAATGAAGAAAAACGTATTGTTCATGGCTATCGGAGCCATGTTGTTTGCAAGTGTGATGACTGCTTGTAATGAAAAGAATCCTTATCCAGGCTATGAAAAGACTTCCAATGGCCTTTACTATCAGTTCTTTACCCAAAATGAAGGCGAATTGCCTCAAGAGGGACAGCTGATGGACGTGTTTTTCAATTGTATTGTCAATGACACGACTCCAGTAATCCCCGCCATGCAGAATGTCTTCCGTTTGGAAAAATCTTTGTTCCCTGGTGACATTTTCGAAGGTATGGCTATGATGCACAAGGGCGATTCAGCCTCGTTTATCGTCAATATTGACTCAACCTTTAGAACTTTCTTCCAACAGCCTACTTTGCCGTCGGAATTCAACTCAACAGACGTTATGCGATTCAATATCAGAATGGATGACTTCTATCCTGAAAGCGAATATGCCAAACGTTATGCTGCAAATGTTAAGAAGATGGCTGACGAACGCATTGCTGCCATGAAGAGCGAACATCCGGAAGAGACTGCCCAGGCTGCAGAGGCTTTACAGCAGTTTTTGACGAAGAAAGGCGTTGTTGCCGAACCTACTGAATCGGGTTTGGTTTATGTGATGACCGCTGAGGGTAATGGAGAGAAGCCTGAAGTGGGACAAAAAGTTAAGGTTCATTATATTGGCAAACTGCTTGATGGAACTGTATTCGATTCATCTGTTGAAAGAGGCGAACCGATTGAGTTTCCTTTGGGAGTAGGACAAGTTATCCCTGGTTGGGATGAAGGTATCCAGCTGATGTCAAAAGGTGAGAAGGGCGTGCTTTATATCCCTTATTACCTCGCATATGGCGATAGAGCTGCTGGCGATAAGATCGTTCCTTATTCCAATTTGGTTTTTGATGTAGAACTTGTTGATTTTGAATAAGATGAAAAATCTAATCAAGGGCATTTCGTTGGCTTCGCTAGCGGTTCTCGTATTTGCGTGCAATAAGACACCAGAAGTCTTCAAGGGCTTCAAGAAGATGGATACGGGCGCCTATATGAGTTTTTATAAGCGTGGCAACGAAGGTGCTTGCCCTCGTATCGGCGACGGCGTCAGTTTCGAAATGGCCCAGTATTTCAATGATACGTTGTTGTTCACCACAGCAGAAGAAGGTCCCATAGACATCGTTCTACAGTATCCTGATTTTGTAGGGGATGTTGCGGATGCCTTGATGGCAATGCATGTGGGTGATTCGGCCCGTTTGGTTGTATTGTCTGATTCAGTGTTTACGACCGTGATGCAGGTTGATGTTCCGGCTGAATATATGGGGAAACCGATTTATTATGACCTGAAACTGTTGTCGGTGACACCTTCTGAGGAACTAGAGGCCGCCTATAAGGAGTATCTTGACAGCCTAATGGTGGATGAACAGCATTATCTGGAGATGTTAACGTCTGATCCAGACAACACGATGACTGAATCAGGCCTGATTATTCTCGAGAAGACTGGTAAGGGTACCTTGGCTCAATTGGGTGATTTCGTGGATTTTGATTTCCTCATGCTCAGTAGAGACGGTGATACCATTATGAATTCTTTTGATGTGGAATCGGTCGACATGCAGTATGGCGAGGAATTCATGTGCTCAGGCTTTAATGAGGCTCTTGGCATGATTCCTCAGGGTGGTAGCATGCGTTTTGTCATCCCATCTCAATTAGGTTTCGACAGTATTGGTTACGAGCACATCATCGCTCCCTATGAACCTATGATTGTCACTATGAGAATGAATGAGGTAATGAACAAAGAAGCCCACGACAAGAAAGTGGCTGCCCAAGAAGCCAAGGATAAGGCGGAAAAAGAGCGAATCCAGGCACATGAAAATGCAATGATCCAGAAATATGTGAATGAGAACGGCATCACTGTTGAGCCTACAGAATCGGGTCTATACATCATCCGCAAAGAAGAAGGACAAGGCAAGGTTGCCCAATGGGGTGATAGGGTGGTTGTTCACTACAGCTTAAGTAATTTGAATGGCCAAGCCATTGAATCGAGCTACGAACATGGAAGCCCCATCAGCTTCAAAATTGGTAATGGAGAGATGATTGCAGCTATTGACGAGGCCTTAATGACCATGTCTCCTGGCGCTAAGGTGACCTTGGTTACGCCTTCGGATTTGGCTTTTGGCGAATTCGTCATCGATGAAAAGCTGTTGCCCGCCTATACGCCTTTGGTAATCGATTTGGAACTCGTGAAGATTGAATGAATAAAATCCTTCGCTGATAAAAAAACGCTGCTAAGTTTAATGGCAGCGTTTTTTTTATTCCACTTCCTTGAAGTCCTCGCGGTCGGCGTAATACGTATCGATGGCTGCAATCAAAGCAGCAAGACTCCATACGGGGACCGCCAACTTGTCCGTGTCCAAGAAATTGTTTAGGAAGCCGTGTATGAAATAACTGAAGAAGGCGAGGGTGGCTCCCAATACAAGAACCTTGGCCTTCTTATTCTTGCAACGCGCGTAGGTTTTTAAGCCGCATGTCACTGTGACGACAACCAACACGATCATAATAAGCGATCCAACAAGTCCTTGTTCGGCCAATGGGCCGAAATACTCGGAGTGAGCATTGCCACCGTCACCTGCGTTAGTGCTGATGATGGTCTTTTCCTTCGACATCTGGTAGGGAGCATACACAAATTGATAGGTGCCAGGTCCCCAGCCGAAAATAGGCCGTTCATTGAATAGACGGAAGGCGGACTGCCAACGGTTGATGCGTTCAAGGTTGGAGGCATCGGTGGAGATGTTGGTGATGGATTGGATGTTCTCCACGAGGTCGCCAGAGGCATCTTGGTTGTTCTTTTCCAAAGCATCAATGATTTGATTTTGGAAGGCGAAGAATAATCCGACCAATATTACCACTACGGTGGCAATCCAGCGAAACTTGATGCGCAATAACACGCATATTAGTACAGCTAATGCAGCGGCGACACTCAGCCATGCGGCTCGGCAGTTGGAGAACACCAAAGCGGTACTGAGCAATAGAACAACTCCAATGATGAGCATACGTTGGCCTCTTTTAACATCTGGCATGAAGACATAGGTCAACGCGAGGATGAGGTAGATGGCCAAGGCGGCACCATAGGCAGTGTGGTCGTTATAGAAAGGCGTCATCACCCAGTGGGCAGAGTCGCCGTCGAAGCCGAATTGTGCATGATGTATGATGGTATAAACACATACAATACACAATGCGGCGATGTAAAGCCAAATGAACCAGTGGATGTTTTTGGGATTCTTGAATAAAATGGCGCACAGGAAAAATGCCGGTATGATAAACCATAGCCTTGATAGTATGAATTTGAGTGATACGACAGGCATCTCGCTAGTAATGGTGGTGACCAGCATCCATAGAAACATGACATAGATGACAATGGAGATGGGGTGATGTGAGATGCGTTTGTCGTATTTGCCGTCATACAGCATCTTGGCAAAGAATAGAACCATGATGCCCATAAGGAGAGGCTCGGCAGGCAAGGAGATGGCCAATCCGGCTTCAAGGGCTTTCAGGTTGACAGAAAGTGGTACCGTGAATGCGGTGAGAAGAAGAACTTTATCGAGAGAAAAGATATAGAGCAACAGCACGCCTAATACGACAGGTAAGGCAAAAAAGAGGAAGGTGTTCTTTTTTACCACCAAAAAGAGCCCTACGGCTACAAATAGCGCCGCAATTAGGTAAAGCCATGCTATTTTAGCTCTTTTCTCCACGGCTTATTTGTTTTCTGCCACGAAACGTCTGCGGTTTTCGATGATAAAGATTACCAGAATGGAGAGAAGCATGGCTCCCAAAGCCGAAAGAGCGACAACGACCCAACGGACGGGGAAGGCCTTTTTGTCGGCAGGGAATGGTTCGGTGACAATGTTGGAGTAGGTGAGGTCGGAATGGAAGAAACGCAAGTTCTGTTCATAGTCGACCTTGGTGTTAACGTAGGTTTGGGCTTCAGCCTCAATTTTGGCGTGAAGGTCGACGGCTTCTGCTCCATAGGTCTCAAGGTTGTTTTTCAGTTCGGTGGCTTTTGCTGAGCCAGCGAGATACCCACGGGTCACCTCACGCGCTTGGCTACTGTAATCAGTTACGCCGTATTCGGTGCTAAGCGTGCTAAGACGGTCTTTCAGCGAGTCGATATTACGTTGTTTTTCGTTCAACTGCCTTTCATACATGGCCACTACTTCGCCAACTTTTTTGGTGTGAAGTCCATGAACCTTTTGATCGTAGAAGTTAAGGATGTCCTTGGCGATGTCGCAAGCCACGTTGGGATCTTTATCCATAACGGTGATGGAAACGGCTTCATAAGGCGTCTTGCTAATCTTGATCTTGCTGCGGTATTCATTGAGCATGTATGTTTTGGCAAACTTGTAGTTCTTATCAATCTTGTAGTCCGTCCAAAGGTCATACTTCTCAATGATGGAGTCCATGATGGACTGTGAGTTGATGATCTGCAGCATTTGTTCGGTCTCGCTCTCGTCCGAGTATGGGCTGATGTTGGCAGGATAGGCCACAGCTTCCGACTTGTAGAGAGGTGTGATGAACATAGAACTGGAGAAGATGGCACCGCACAAAGCAGCAAGCAATGTGATAATAAGGATGTGCCATTTCCATTTCAGCACAAGTTGAATCAATGAAAGGTTGTTGAAGTTATTGTCCATTTTTGTTTGAATTGTTTTCGGAGAATGTTGTTTAAAAAGCTGACTCATTTTATTGGTTCTGACGGTCTTGGTTTGTGGAGGCCGGATGGGCTTCGGCCTGTCGACGAAAAAAGCCTTTTGACCGGTCGTATAAAATGATGCAGAAGATGAGCAATAGGAAGGTGCTAAGCAGTGTGATCACCACAATGATCCAACGTGTTGGGTAACTCTTGCGTTCGGCTTGGAAAGCAGAAGTGACGACGAATTTGTGAGGGATGAACTCGGTGGCGTCTACTTTGGCTTCCTCATATTTTGCCTTGACTAAGGAAAGCTGAAGGCGGTCGTTGTCCAAACGTTCGTTGATAGCATAGGAGGCACCTCCATACTCGGCCAATATGTCCAAATGCTCTTGTATGTTTTTGATACCTTGCGTGTTGCCTTTTCCGAGTTCAACAGCCAGCTGTTGGCTGAGCATTTCTACTTGCGACTCGTAGTCGAATACACCGAGCTTGCGCAAAGCATTGAGTGAGTCTTCGAGCATGTTCATCTCGGCAACGAGCGTATTGTACTCCTGTTCAACGATACGGTAGGCCTCAATAGCGACTTCCTTTTGCATCTGGTTCATTGTGCTGTCGAAGATTTCGGCAATCTCGTTGGCGATGCGAGCCGAAAGTGCAGCGTCGGAGTCAAGGACCGTGATTTTTACGGCGTTGTATTCAGTGCGGCGGAATTTAATCCGGGTATCGTAAAGTTTGTTCAACTTGGTGATGGGGTATTTGCTATTGGCCTTGATCTTGTAATGCTCCATCAAGTTAAAGCGGCTTATAACCTTGTCTCGCACGCGATTTGAATTCAAAACCTGAAGCATTTGCTCGGTTTGTTCATCCTCACCGATGTTCATGATGTCTTTTTCCGACTGATAGGTGGTACTAATCAGCACTTTGGAAATGGAGTTGCTAGAGGTGGGGTAAATGACCGTCGTGGATTTATATAGCGGTGTGATGAAAAAAGGAGCACTGAAAATGATTGCACATAGTGCCGCTATTGCTAAGATGATCAAAATGGGTTTCCTATACTCCGCTATTAGCTTACATAAGTATTTGGAACTGTATGTGTTGTGTTGTTGTTCTTCCATATTTATGTTTGTAATAAGTTGCCAAAGATAGGCTTTTTTCCGGAATTGACAATGAAAAAAGCGAATTATGCCTTTTTTTCCTTGGGAAGGACGAGGCTGGCAATCTCTTGGAAACGGAGCAACCTGGTAAAGAAAATGGCGCCACAGTTAATTGCAAAAGCAAGGCAAAAACCAATGATCCAGTTGATGTCCAACTGTTTGATTAGGAATGTCACGAGGATGATGGTGGCGGCAAATAGAAAGATGTGGAACCAATAGCGCCTACCCATGTTAAAATGGAGAATACGTTTGGCTAACAGGTATTGGAGCAAGGCGGTGAAGGTTTGCACAAATAGGCTGGTGCAAGCGGCGCCAAATGCTTGAAAACGTGGAATTATGACAAGGTTGAGCAGGATGTTGATGACCACTCCTGCAGCGGCTACAATGTTGAGTTGTTTGAGGCTACCGTTGGCGGTGAGTAGCGTGCCAAAAACGTATGTGGTTGAAAGGCAGAAGAAACTACCCATCAACAAAGGAAACACTTTGGCGTATTGATTGATACGTAAGTAATAAGTAGCATGGGTTTCGGCTTCTTCGGGATTGTACATCATTTGCATGATCTCGTGGTTGAAGAAGACGCATAGGACAAGAACAATGCCAGCCATGGCAACTATGACGTTGAACGAAGTCTTGATGAGGTTGTTCAATTCTGGTTTGTTCTTTATGGTGGCAGTAAACATCGGCAACAACATGATGGCAAACAGGTTGGAGATGTTATTGCCGGCGTCGAAGAGGCGGTAGGCTCGGCTATAAATGCCTGCTTGAATACCTTTGTCGTCCAAAAGACGCTCAAGCAGGACGGGCTCGATACGGCTGTATACGCTCATCAGTAGGACCAAAAGGGCAAAAGGAAGGCTTTGCTTGAGAATCTCCTTGAAAAACTGTATGTTGATTTTGAAGCTGATGTTTTCCGCATGTCGGAGCACTACCGTCAAAGCAAATAACAGTGTGCAAATGTATGCCAGAGTTTGTGCTTGCAGGTACCATATGGCGTTGAATCTCTCTCTTGGGAACCAGCCGCTCCATAGTACCAGACACATGATGACAATGGCAAGCACGCGGTCGAAAACGGAAAGGATGCTGTCTTGTTTGAACAGCAACAGGCCTTGTATGTTCGACCTGAGAAAGAGAATGAAGGAAAGAAGTATTTGGTTGAGGCCGCACCAGAATAACAGCTTGAGTTTCAAACCCTCATTGTAACCGCAGAAATAGCCGACTACAAATATGACGCAAGCATATAACAATCCGAGCAGTAGCTTGATTTCAGTGAGCCCGCCAAAATGTTTGGAAAGGTTTTTCGGGTCTTGTGCCACGGCACGACTGTTGAAATTGGTGATGCCGAGGTCGAGCAAAATGTAGAATAGGTATGAAAAGTTGAAGAGAGCTTGATAAGTACCGTAGGAGGCATCCCCTAACAGGTTTTGGACTTCGCGGTCGATGCCAAGAATCCAGAACGGCTTCACCAACAGGTTGAGAAACAGCAGAAAAATGATATTTTTTATGAAGCGGTTCTGCATTCTAAATGTCATTGGACATGGCAAAAGTAGGAAAAAAACGTTTTCGGAGCTATTTTCACCATCCAATTTGGAAAATATGTGTATCTTTACACCCAAAATAAGACTTGAGTGAGATGAACAAGGAACAGGAATCCGTAGATGTGATGACGGAGGAGTTGGCCGACAATGAAAAAAGTCTAATGCTCATCAATGATGATGTGAACACATTTGAATATGTTATCGACACCTTGATGAAGGTGTGCCATCATACGCACGAACAGGCCGAGACTTGTGCTTGGATTACGCATTACAAAGGCAAATGCGCCATCCTGCACGGGAGCTTCGAAGAATTGAAGCCATATTATGATACCTTATTAGCTTATCATCTCACTGTCAAGATAGAATCTTAGACAACTATCAATGGTAGGTTATACTTCGCTGGAGATATTGAGTATACAGCAGGCGTACGAGTCGATGCTGGACGACATTCACCCTTATGTGAATGCGGCTGAGCATTTGGCGTTGATTGACAAGGCATATAGGTATTGCCTGGATAAGTACGACGGACGTTACATGGTATCGGGAAAGGCTTATATGCTGCATCTGATCGAGATGTCGCGTATCGCCGTGCTTGAGGTGGGCTTGGGCTATGTATCGGTTGTGGCCTCCTTCCTTCATGGCATGGATTACAAGGAAAATGTAAGCATCCAAGAGCTGGAAAAGCAGTTTGGGAAGACGGTAGCCGTCGTTTTGGAAGATTTCAGTCAGATTTCCAAGTTGGACACCGAGAAGGTCGCATATAATTCTGACACTTTTCAGGTGATGTTCCTCTCATTGGTTGATGACATGCGTTCGGTGTTGCTGAAAATTGTTCACCGTGTGTATGATGTCCGTAACCAAGGCGATGTGGATGCCGACCGTCTGGCCAAGTATTTCCACGAGATAAAATATATCTATATCCCAATTGTGCACCGATTGGGATTATATAAATTGAAAGCAGAGCTTGAGGAAAAGCTGATGCTTTATGAGAATCCTGAGATGTTTCACGAGATAGAGGCCAAAATCAATGCTATGCATGAAGCCCATAAAAAAACGGCTGAGAAGTTTATCGCGAATATCTCGGAAAGCATCGATAATGAGTTGGAACGTACCAAAAGGAATGGGAGAAACAAATTCGCTTATACCATAAAATGGAGGTTGAAATCCATACCGTCGATCTATGCTAAGATGAAGGCCCAGAATGTGCCGTTTGAAGAGGTTTATGATTTAATGGCGGCACGTGTCATCATTCGATGTGCTTTGAAAGACGAACAAGAATGCTGTTGGAGCGTCTATTCGGCTATTACCAATATTTATGATCCCATGCCTGAGCGTCTGCGTGATTGGATCACCCAACCCAAAGCCTCTGGTTATGAATCGTTACACACCACTGTGAAATATGATGACAAATTGTGGTTTGAGGTCCAAATCCGTACGACACGCATGGATGACATCGCTGAGACAGGTCAGGCGGCCCACTATTTATATAAAGGGGAGAAGGGGACTTCAGAGGAATGGCTGTTAAATGTGCGTGAGGTGTTGGAGAATCCAGGACTGGTGTCGTTTGAGAATTCCTATAAGAAAATATACAAATCTGATAAGATTTTCATTTTCACTCCTGAGGGCGACTTGAAACAGCTCCCCATCGGTTCTACTGTTTTGGATTTTGCCTATGAGGTGCATACCCGTGTGGGAGAAACCTGTAATGGAGCCCGAGTTAACGGCCGTATGGTCCCCATCCGCCATGAGTTGGCAAATGGCGACAAGGTGGAGATCATCACAAGCAAGAAACAATCGCCACGTCCCGATTGGTTGAATGTGGTGGTTACGGAGAAAGCAAAAAACAAGATACGCCGTTACCTTAAGGAAGAAGAACTGAAGGAGTCTGAACTCGGGAAAGGCATGTTGCAGCGTAGGCTGAAAAACTGGAAACTGCCTTTTTCAGAGACTGTTGTCGACATGCTCGTGAAGGAATATAAATTGGAGAACTCCTTGCAGCTTTACCATCAAATCTCGACGGAGAAGATCGATATTGCCGACGTGAAGCGTTTTTTGACTTCCAAGTTTGGAGAGAGCACAGAGAAGACCGAAAAGAGTCTGCCCGAACAGATTGAAACAAAGAAAGAGCTCCAAGCTGAAGGGGAAGAGTCATTATGCATCGGTGAGGATATCGATAATGTGACCTATAAGCTGGCGAAATGCTGTAACCCTATCCCAGGCGATCATGTGTTTGGCTTTGTTACTAGTGATGGTACGATCAGCATACATCGTGTCAATTGCCCGAATGCCAAGAGCCTTCAACAACGTTATGGATACCGCATCATCAATGTAAAGTGGAACGGTATCGAAACGGGATCACAAGCTACCATACGAATCTATGGACGGGATGTGATTGGATTATTGGGAAAAATCACAAAGGTTATCTCTGACGATTTGGAAGTGAATATGAAGAATATCATATTTAATTCTGATAAGGAAGGCTTTTTTGAAGGTAAGATTGTTCTGCAAATTTCTGATGTTGAGGCACTAGAACAGCTTGTGGCGAGGATAAAAGCCATCGAAGGTATCATGGAAGTAGTTAGAATTGATTAACGTTAATGAATTATGAAAAGATTTGCATATGTCCTGCTATTGGCACTTGTCACGGTGACGATGAATGGCCAGGAGAAGGAAAAGATGTTTGGCGTTGACCACAATAAGAAGATTATTGTTGAAACAGGCCGGTTGGCTGAGGGGAAAGCCCTTAAACAGACGGTGAAGTTTCGAGGGGAAGATTATTCCTATTATAGAAGCGAAATCCCCCTTATCACCATTACAACGGATGGTCCTATCATTAATTCGCCGGCAGTTCACGGCATTATCAATGTGGCAGATGCGGATGGCAATGTCATCACAATGCACGCTGGATTCAAGATCAGAGGCACTTCATCACAACAATATGAAAAGAAATCATATCGAGTGGAGCTGTGGGCTGATGAAACAGGAGTAGAAATGGCCGATACTACTTTTCTTGGATTACGCAGCGACGATGATTGGAACCTGGAGGCCATGTGGGCTCAGCCTTTGCGCCTTCGTGATAAGGTTGCCAATGAACTATGGATGGATATGTATAGACTGTCCTACCAGGAGAATGAGCCCGAAGCCAGAGCGGGTATACGTATGGTATATGCCGATGTGTTCATCAACGAGGAATATATGGGTGTTTATACGTTGACAGAACGCGTTGATAGAAAACAGCTAGGCCTTAAAAAATACAATGGTGAACTTAGGGGACTGCTATATAAGGGCAATGGTCCGGGCGCTCCGACATACGACAGCTTGCCGGCCTACGACAATACACTTGATACTTGGGCCAACTATGAGTGGGTCTATCCCAACGAGAGCGATACTGCCATCAATTGGGACCACCTATATAGTTTCACCAATTTTGTGATGAACGCCACGGATAACGTGTTCTATTCACAGTATTCCGCTCAATTTGACAAGGAAAATGCCATCGATTATTACTTGTTTATCAATAGTTTAATGGCCATGGACAACATGGGACGCAACTTGTTTTTGGCGCGTTACAAGAAATCGGGCTCCTATTTTTATGTGCCTTGGGACTTGGATGCCATATGGGGTTTGGATACGTATGGCAATCAAACGAACAACGCTGAAGGTTTGATGAGCAATGGCTTTTACGACAGGCTGATCCAAGATTGTAATGACAATGGTTTTGTGGCATCTGCTCAAAATCGTTACCAAATGTTACGTGGTGGCGTGTTGACTAAGGAGCATATCATGGAATTGGTCCAAAGCCAATATGATGAGTTGCTTGAGAGTGGAGCCTACGCTCGCGAACACGAGGCTTGGCCTACCTTTATTGTTGATGAAGACCAACTTGCTTATATGAGCAGTTGGTTAGAAGCTCGATTTGACTATTTGGATGCCGAAATCAATGCAGGCTGTGGTACGTGGGAAGTGGAGGAGAAGCCAAGTGGGTTGATTGCTGAAGTTTATCCAAATCCTGCCAAGGGCGGGATTCATGTCTGTTTCGTGGAAGACGGTGCGGCTTCCTTGAAACTTTATGACATGATGGGCCGTTTGGTGTATTCAGTCAGTTTGAATACACGAAACACAATCATTCCTACCGCAGGGTTAAGCCGAGGCGTTTATGCGTTAGTAACATTTGCTGGTGGGAAACAGCAGGTTGATAGGGTGGTAGTAGATAAATAATGGTTATTCTACCATTATTTTCAATATTTCCACGTCGGTTTCCTTCATGCCGTTGCGGCCAAGGCATCCGATGTGGTCGATGGTCTCTTCGACGTCTTTTCCGATGATGCCGTCGCCTCCGAGGAGGTTGTCGCCTTGCTTACTCATTTCGTAGCCGAGTATGCCTGCTTCGACAGACAGGGCGATCTTTCCGGCGCACGACGGTTTGGCACCGTCGCAAACAATACCAGCTGCAATGCCCAAGGCATTCTCAAGTGTATGCTCTATTATGTTAAGCGGTTCGCCCATGAGGTAGGCGATGCCGCAACCAGAGGCGCATCCGGCGCTTACGGCACCGCAATAGGCTGAAAGACGACCGATGCCGGTTTTCTGGTGGATGGCGACGAGATTCGACAAGGTGATGGCACGGATGGTCTGATCCTCGTCGATATTGTATTCTTCGGCGTAAGCCAAAATGGGAAGGCTTACAGTCATTCCTTGGTTGCCACTGCCTGAATTGATGATAACGGGCATTTCACAGCCGCTCATCCTTGCATCCGAACCGGCTGCAGCCCATGCTCTCGCTTTGATTCTGATGTCTGTGCCGAAGCTCATGATAGTGCTGCCAATATTGGCACCCCAGTCGTGGCTGAGTCCTTCCATGGAGATTGCCTTGTTGCATTCAATCTGTGGAACTATGATGGGCTTCAAGTCTTCGATGTCAGCGGTTCGAGCGAAATCATATATATTTCTCATGCTGAGGCAACTGCGGTCAGTAAGCTTGGAATTGGCATCGGCTTCATAGCCTGAATCGTATAGCACTGCACCGTCTTTCTCCATCTTGACGATGTTGGTATGGTGACCGGCAATGCGGACGCTGGCATAGTGATCGCCGTCATAGAGGATGACTGTAACGTCAAGTTGAGCAATG
Organism: Bacteroidales bacterium UBA1204; assembly: GCA_002310075.1. The sequence continues at coordinate 22,012 of DBXU01000162.1, forward strand.
ACATTGAGCGGAATGATAGTCATTTGAGTGTTGTCAAGGAAGTCGGCAATCTCTTTCTTCTGTTCGGGAGTAACTTCTGCGATGACTTCAAGGGCCTTTTCTGGATTTCCGGCAACAATGCCTGCGGCGACGGAAGCCTTCAGTCCTTTCATGCCTTTTGTATTAGGCACGATGACGCTTTTGACATTCTTGATGATGTTGCCGCTTGCTTTGACATCTACCTTTTTGGGGAGGGTGCCTAAAATCTCATGGGCTTTGGCTGCTGCATAAGCTAGACAGATTGGTTCGGTACACCCCATGGCAGGCACTAGTTCTTCCTTCAGGATATTGATATAAGACTTGTAAAGACAATCACTTTTTTCCATTGCAGTTCGATTTTTCTGCAAAAGTATAAAAATAGTTGTTACGAATATGAAAGGTTTTAGGAAGAATGCTAAAACAACTCAAGAATCAGTTGCTTCTAGAGATTTCAACTAAACCGATCTCAATGTCGTTGTTTTCTGAGATGAGTTCTATCCACGTATTGTCCTCGCTAAACCATTTGTATTGCGATCCGATGCGGAAAAGGAAGGTCTTCTCTTCCTCAACGGCAGAGATGGGCAGCACAAAGCCACCGTTCTTGCCACCGGTTCCACCAAATGACACAATCATCGGGAAGGTCTTTTCTGGATGTGGGTTACGAACTTTGATGATGACATAGTTGGAACGGCGTACGGCGATGTCTATCTTATTGAATTCAAATCGTTTGGCTTGTCCTGCAGCTAGCATGACAGGGCTGTTGTTCAGCTCATACAATTTGTTTTGCTCGATGATTTCGCTGATACGGGCAATCATCTCAGTGGGATAGGAGTCTATGCCTAACTCTTCTGCCTTTGTGTAGTTCTCGATGGCTTTGTCGTAAGCGTTGCTCTTGAAGTTGGCGTCGCCTTCTTTGACGAAAGCGTTATACTGAACCCTAAGGGCAGCAATACGGTCGTTTTCGGCTTTCTCAGCAGCTGCCAATTGTTTTGCGGCGTTTTCGTCCTCAGGTTTATAGACCAATGCCGATTGGAAATGGGTGATGGCATCGGCAAACCTTTCTTCGTTCATGGCTTGGTTTCCGGCGTTCATGGCATTGTCGAAATGCTGTTGCAGTTCGGCGGCCATTTGTGCGAAGATACCATCGATTTCTTTGATTCTAGCAGTAGCTGTTGCGTTTCCTTCGTCGAAGTTTACGACTTCTTGATATTTTGTTTTGGCAGGAGCATAGTCTTTTTCTGCAAACAAGGCGTCAGCTTCATCGAGCATGGCTTTTATTGTGGCTTGACGCTCGGCTTCGGCGGCGGCCAAAGCGGCTTGGCGGGCTGCTTCCTCTTCAGCGGCAATACGTGCCGCCTCGGCTTCGGCAGCCAATCGAGCAGCCTCTTCTTCGGCGGCGATGCGTGCAGCTTCTTCGGCTGCCAAACGTGCAGCTTCTTGTTCAGCAGCGATGCGAGCGGCTTCTTGTTCTGCGGCGATGCGTGCGGCTTCTGCCTCGGCTGCTAATCTGGC
>DBXU01000162.1:23601-42914 GCA_002310075.1 Bacteroidales bacterium UBA1204
CTGCCAATCGAGCGGCTTCAGCTTCAGCAGCGATTCTGGCTGCTTCTTCGGCATCTTGTTCGGCAATGAGGGGGTCGAGTCGTGCAATCATATCGGAGGCATAGGCGTCGCCTGCAACTACTGCAAGGGCGCTTTGGTATTGTGTTTTTGCCTCACGGTAGGCCTTGCTTTCATAAAGTCTGTCAGCCTCGGAAATGATGCTGTTATAGCGGTCGCTAACGCCTTTGGCTGCTTGATATTCATTGCGCTTGGCATTGGCTTGAAGGTCGTTGGGGAAAAGCGTCAAAGCCTCATTGATTTTTCCGATAGCGGCATCATAGTTCTTACGGAGTCCAAATTGGTTGGCTTCTTCCATCAACTTGTCGAATCGGGCCACCTTTTCAGTGTAAAGTTGCTTCTTTTGTTTGACCTCGGCTATTTTTTCTTTCGGGAGCTTGTCGGTGGGGAAGATGCTGCTGGCGGCCTCAAATTGCAGGATAGCGGCATCGAAATTATCTTCAGCCAACAAGGTTTCACCTTGGTTCATGGCCAAATCGAATGCATCCTGTTTGTCCTTGCGTTCTTGCAAGATGGCCCTAACGGCCTCAGCTTGCGACCCTACGTATTTGTCGTTGGGGAAGACAGCCAAAGCTTTCTCGTATTCGGCCAACGCTTCTTCGTAGCGTTGCAAACCATTGAGACGGTCGCCTTCATCCAAATGACTGTAAAATACCTCTTGGCGGGCTCCGTCTTCTTGGATTTTTTTCACCGTCTCGTTGAGTTTTTGTTTTGCAGTGGGGTCGTTGGCTCTTTGCTTGAGTGCCATTTCGTAATAAGTCTTGGCGCTGATATAGTCTTTGGCGCCGAACTTGTCATTGCCTTTTCTCATCAGCGACTCGTAAGATTCGGTATTCTGAGCTTGGACAACTGTGGCGCTGCAAACGAGTGCGGCACCAAAAAGCAGTGAAAAAATGATATGCTTGTTCATTATCTTATTTTATTCTTTTACGAACGAAAACAACGCTGTTTTAGTATAGATATGCATTAAATTTTTCCGTCTTTGATGGCGATGGTACGATCCGACATGGAAGCCAAAGCCGTGTTATGTGTTACGATAACAAAAGTTTGACCCATTTCATCACGTAAGTTGAAAAATAGTTGATGCAATTCCTGTGCCGATTTTGAATCAAGGTTGCCAGAGGGCTCATCGGCTAAAACGACAGCAGGGTCGTTAATCAAGGCGCGAGCTACTGCAACACGTTGCTGCTCACCGCCAGAGAGTTCGGAAGGTTTATGGTTCTTGCGCTCCAAGAGGTTGAGGTAGTCGAGTAACCTCTCGGCTTTGGCTGAGGCTTCCTTTTTGGTCATGCCGTTGATATAGGCGGGGATGCAGATGTTTTCGATGGCAGTAAACTCAGGCAGGAGATGATGAAACTGGAACACAAAGCCAATCTTTTGGTTGCGAAAAGCAGCCAGTGCAGTGTCATTGAGCTTATTAATTTCTGTGCCGCCGATGATAAGCTGTCCGCAGTCAGCCTTGTCGAGCGTGCCAAGGATGTGAAGCAGCGTCGATTTGCCGGCGCCCGAGGCACCTACGATGCTTACGATTTCCTTTTTGGCGATGTGCAAGTCGATACCCTTGAGAACTTCAAGTTTTCCAAAAGATTTATGGATGTTTGTTGCTTGGATCATGGCGTGAAATGGGGAAGTAGCTATAGATCAACTATTCTTCTTCGATGTGGGATTTTTGGATTTCATCTAACAGCAGCATTGCGCGGTCGTAGTCCTTGGCAAAGACATAAACCGAGGCTTCGCCTTTGATGACATTGGCGGCCCAGCCAGCTACGAGGCTCTCTTCCTGAAAGTTGCGGATGAGGAATTGTATGTCGTTTTCCTCAAGCACGCTGCCGATGAACTCTGCGTTGACGACGGAGCCCGCATAGATTTGTTTGATTTCGTTGTCCATAACGTTCATTTTTTGAGGATGCTGCAAAGTTAAACAATTTCTTCTTGATGGTTGCTTTCCAGCATGACTTTATCGTTTTCACGGGCTTCGCGTTCCCACCGGATGCACATAATAATGGAGTTGACAAAATAAACCATGTACATCAAGGCGAGGGCAAGCGTGACCTCACGGGAGGTGAAGAAGAGGTATATACTGGCAATGTTGATGACAATCCAGAGCCACCACTGTTCGGCAAACATGCTGACCATCAGAATCATGGCGATGACTTGCGCTGATGTGATGAATGCGTCGATGAAAGGATGGGAGTCGCCAACGTTTTTCATGATAAAGCCAAGTGCGACCGTTGCCACTGCAAGAATGCCGACATACATCCACCGTTGACCTTTCTTCATGTGGATCTTCTTGACCTCGTGAGTGGCCTTATTCATGTTCTTTGACCAGGCACGGAAGCCCACAAACTGCATGACGAGATTGTAGATGCTTACCATCATGATTCCGTAGTTCTTAACGGTCAGATTGATATATATCATTAGGCAGGCGCTAACTACGCCGAAGAAATAGTTCGACAGTTTTCCCTTGCCCCCAAGAACAACGTTGATGACGCCAATGATGGCTGCTATGATGGAACACACCACGCAAGCCTTGACCGCTCCCGACGAAAGGGTGGGATGTGACAGCCCAAAGGCCTCGGCATTTGAAGTGAGCAGGGTTACAGTGGTGATGATGACGCATACCGTCACTAGCCAAATGATATCGAAAGGCTTCCAGCCTGATAGTTCTTCTTTTATTAAGTCGTTGAATTTCTGCATGATGAATGATAATTCTAGGTGATCTGCGTGGCAAAGGTAAGAAATTTGGAGATAGCATGTCTGTTACAGCCGTTTTCTTGCTATTTTTGCGGCAACAAATCTGTATACTATGAAGAAACGTTTATTGATTGCCATTCTGACGATAGCGCTGTTTTCTACGTCGATGGCACAAGTTAAAGACAATGTGGCACGCGAATGTGTGCTGTTCGAGATTTTTACAGGTGTACGTTGTCCCTATTGTCCTGCTGCCGCCAATGGCATTGCTCAGATGATGGATGAGGGCATGGCCATCGCTCCAGTGGCTTACCACACTACAGCTTTCTCCACGGAAGAGTATTACACTAATGAGACCAACGCCCGCGCCAACTATTATGGCATCTCCAGTTATCCTACGTTAAAGGCCGATGGCATAACTGGCATGTCGGGTGGCGGCAACGCCAGCGAAAACATGTATTCATATTACATGAACTACTACAACCAGCGCATCAATGTGGCCAGCCCGTTCACCATTGACTTGGACTATGAACCCGTTGACGGCACCTCTTGTCGTGTCAACTGCACCGTGAACCAAGTAGGCGACTGCAACGGCTCGGATGTACGCGTGTTTATTGCCTTGACGCAATGCAATATTGATGAGGGTTGGCAGGGCATGCAAGGTTTGCACCATGTATGTCGCGATATGATTCCTTCCCAAACTGGCATACCTTTTACAGGTCCTGGCATGACCATCAGCGAAACTTTTGAGATGCGATGGCCTAAAGAAGACTGTTACCTGACTGCTTGGGTGCAGAACTATTCGGGAGGCACCAAGGAGGTATATCAGGCGGTAAGAATGTCGATGGCATTGGATCTTGACTACGACCTTGCGTTGAAAGCTGTCGAAGATGTGGTGAATGTCAATTGTTCTGGTATACAGAAACCAAAGCTTACTGTGAAAAACTTCGGCAACCAAACCATTACATTTTTTGATCTTTGTGCCTTTGATGGGCATGAAGACCACCGCCAATCTTGGCATGGCTCTTTGCCCCAAGGCCAGTCGGTGACCGTTACTATGGATGAGTTTCAGGCTGCTCCGTGCGAGACCTTGATGTTTTATGCTGTGATGCCCAATGGTGAAGTCGACCAGTATATGCCTGATAATTTCATTGAAGTAAATATGGAGGCCCCCGTCACCATAGATGGTGCAATTGTTTTACAACTCAGGACGGGCTCACATCCGGAAAACCTGTCTTTCGAGATTAGAAACATGGATTCTGGTGAACTTGAGCATTCTTTCACCTATAATCAAGCCAATCATGTCTATAAGGAAGATATTGTGTTGATGCATGGCGCTTGTTATCGCTTTACAATGCGTGACTCAGAAGGTGAAGGCATGGGCAACGGCTTTTTCCAAGTCAAAGACTCAGACAACAATGTGATCTTCAAAGGAGGTGGAACGGCAGCTCCATTTACCTATGAATTGGCAGCGGAAGTGAATTGCGATGGTTCTGTTTTTGTTCCAGAACAAGGAAGTGAACCTTCATTGGTATATCCCAATCCTTCGTCAGGTGTGTTTTACGTCAATTTAGGTATTGGACAATGGCATGTTCAAGTGTTTGACATTGCGGGTCACAAGATCATAGAAGAACCTGTGAATGGGAAAGGCACACTCGATCTTGGCGCTTGTCAGAAAGGTTTGTATTTCTTGAAGGCTACGAAAGGAACGCAAGAAATCAACACGAAGATTATGATTCGCTGAGCATTTATAATGCGACAAAAACCTCAAGGGCGGCTTTTCATTGGAGCTGCCCTTTTTTGAGGGTCGCTGCGATTTCTCTTGTGGCCTTGAACCCTTGGGGGATGGGGAACATCACGAAGGTGTGGAACATGCCTTTATATTCAACGAAGTGACCAGTCTTTCCTTGGCTCTCATATACTTCCTTGAGGAAGAGGTCGTCCGGCTGTAGGATTTCGTCTGAACCAAAATAGACGCTGAGGTTGTCGATGCCGCTGAAGTCGCCGAAAACAGGGCTTACCCATGGATGTTTTGCGGGTAGTTCAGCTTGCCAGATGGCGTTAAGTGCGATGACGCGGTCGAGTTGTAGCATATTGTCTTTCTCCTGGAGGGCGCGCATCTCCCTTGCCTTGGTGTGGCTTAGGTCGACGCAAGGAGAGAGGAGGGTGGTAGTAGCGGGTTTTTGCCACCCGTTTTTATGGGCTTCCTGGGCCACGACAAGACAAAGGCAGGCACCTGCCGAATCGCCAACGAGATGTATCTCCTCATATTGTTTGGATGACGAGATGCTTTGATAGAAGTCCAATAGTGTTCTTACGGAATACTCGCATACATATTCTGGCGACTTGGGATAGACGGGCATCAGTGTGTCGCAATGTGTGCGCAGGGCGAGGTCGTGCAGAAAACGCCAATGGAAGAATACAGGCGGATAGATGAAGGCACCGCCGTGGATATAGAGGATGAGACTCTTTTTTTGCCTGCCCTTCGACTCTTTCGATCCTTCGACAGGCTCAGGATTCAGGAACCGAGGGCTCAGGGACCTCGTCTTTTCTTCGTGCTTGAAAACCTGCATCTCGAAACCTGTCGAGGCATGGTATTTCTCTTCAGTGAAGTAACCCCTGAAATAGCGAGGCACGCGCACTGGCCGGCGGTTCTCGCGGCGACAATGTTCCAGCTCTTCCTGCACTTCTTCAGGCGTGGCATCGCGCAACGACTTGAACATTAGTTTTAGATACCTTTCTGTGAAGGTGACCCCGGCATTCATGATCAATGCTTTTGATAGATCTTCAAGTCAAACATAGGGGCAGCGGCGATGATGTGGTCAAAGATGTCGCTTTGGATTTCTTCATAGTTGATCCATTGCTTGTCGCTGCTGAAGGTATAGATTTGCAAGGGCACGCCAAATTCGTTGGGCTGCATTTGGCGTACCATCATGGTGAGATTGTGGTTCAGTTTCGGATTGTTGTTGAGGTATGCCTTGATATAGGCACGGAAGATACCGAGGTTGGTCTGTTGGCGACCGTTGAGGATCAGATTCGTGTCGATTTTGTTGGCCTTGTTGTATTCAAGGATGTCTTCCTCCTTTTGCTCGATGTAGTCCTTCACGAGGGAGTATTGCTTGTATTTCTCTAGCATTTCAGGAGTGCAGTAGCGGATGGTATTGACATCGATGTTGATGCTGCGGGCGATGCGGCGGCCGCCCGATTCCGACATGCCACGCCAGTTGGTGAAAGGTGCTGAGACAAGCGTGTAGGTCGGGATCGTGGTGATGGTGTTGTCCCAATTCTGCACCTTCACGGTAGTGAGGTTGATCTCTTGGACTACACCATCTGCCGGCCCGGTCACAATCCAGTCACCGATGCGAAGCATGTCGTTGATAGACAACTGTATGCTGCCTACAAAGCCTTTGATGGAGTCTTGGAAGATAAGCATAAGGACAGCTGAGATGGTGCCCAAACCGATGATGATGCTGTAGAGGCTTTTGCCCAAGAGGAAAGTGGCGATGAGCAGTACACTTACAGCGATGATGATGCCTTTGATGACTTGTACCAAACCTTCAATGGGTTTTAACTTTGAAGTTTCAAAAGAGTTGTATAGCTCATGCGCTGTATTGACCAAAGCCGTCAAAATTGAGGCATACACTGTAATCTCATAGATTTTCGTAATCTTAATAATGATGGCCGCAGCATCTGGAAAGTCAGGCATGGCATCCTTTATGTAATACTTGATGAGGATGGCTGGAATGAGCAGACAGATACGTACAAACACCTTGTTTTTAATGAGGAAGTCGTCGTATTTCGAAGGGGTCCTCTTAATCAGCACATGTATAGTCTTGCTGGTGATGAAGCGAGCCAGAAAATAAAGCAAAAGGCCTATGACTAGTAATGTGACAAAAGCGATGCTTTCGGCGATAACGAGCGATGCTGTCGTACTAAAATGCAAGCTTTCTCCTATGCCATTGAGTATTTCTATGTATTTTTCAATCATAATCCGCTGATTTTGGTTTTTGAATATCCTTTTTGGAGCAAAAGAGCCAACACTTTTTCCCTGAAGTCGCCTTGCAAAAGAATCTCACCGTCCTTGACACTGCCGCCGACACCACAGGCCGATTTCAGTTCCTTGCCCAATACGGCTAAGTCGAATTCAGAGCCTTGGAACCCTGTGATGAGTGTGACTTTCTTCCCAGCACGCTGTTTCTTGTCGAGCATGATTCTGAGGTTTTGCTTGGCTGGTTCAAGGGTGACAACCTCTTCTTCGCCATAGTCGAAGGCGTAGTTGGGGTTGGTGGAATAGACGGTTCCGTTTTTGTCACTTTTGTGTTTCATGGCAAATAATGTTGAGACTTAATGGGTTGACTTTGATATGGAGGTCTTTTTCCATCATGACAGATTCTCCGTCAAGGTTGATGACATCGGCTTTGGGCCGTATGATGGTGGCTTCGGGGGTCTGGATGATTTTGACTTTCGGTGCCTTGTCCATCATGCCATCAATCATGAATCCACCCATGATAGGCAATTCCAGGGGATTAGGTTTCTGTACGATACAGAGGTCCACTTTACCGTCCCATAGTGAGGCGTGAGGAGAAATGGGGAAATCGTAACCCATTTGGTTGGAGTTGGCAAACGAGATGAAAAAAGCGTTGGTTTCTATGGTTTGGTCAGGCATGACGACGGTGTATGGCTGTTCTTTCATCGTGACATAGTTACGGATGATATACTTAAAATAGGTGTCAAAACCTCGGCGTGGATCTTTGCTATAGTCCTCGGCTACTTTGGCATCGTAACCTGTACCAGAGATGCTGATGAAAGGCGTTCCGTTGACCGAAACAGTGTCGATTTTTCGCCTGCTGTTACCGTTGATTACCTCCAAAGCCTTGACTGGGTCGAGCGGGATGTTGAGGCAACGTGACAAACCATTGCCTGAGCCACAGGGGATGACGGCAAGCGCCATGTCGGTTCCAATGAGGGGCGCCCCCACTTCATTGATGGAGCCGTCGCCGCCTGCCACAGCGAGTATGTCAATGTGTTGGTTGACGGCATCTTTTGCGAGAATGGCGGCATGGCCAGCGTATTGTGACACAAATACCTCATAGTCAAACTTCGAATGGTCGAGATACTCCTCGATTTGACTCGGAAGATGGTCCTTATGCTTCTTTCCAGAGATGGGATTAATGATGAATCGAATCAGCTGTTTTTTCATAGGGGAGGTCTTGGCTTAGGGTTAAGCGGTTGCTCGTCATACGTTCGTTGTATTCTTGCAGGAACAGATAGAGTTTCCTGAAGATGTCGGGGCACTGCAACCTGTCAATGAGGTTGTCGGCCAGCAATGAATCGGTCTTGGGTTTATAGATTCCAAAAGGATGCCGTCCGTCGGATTGCACTAGGTATTGTCCGTCGCTATATTGATACGTGAGATTGAAATAACTGATGAAAGAAGGTTCGGTAAGTGTGTCGAAGAGATTCCTGCCGAAAGAATACAAAGTGTCTTTTACATGCATGGCAGAAAGGATGGAAGGTCCCAAGTCGATTTGTTGGGCGATCTCGTCACAACGCGATGCAACGATATGACTAGGGTCGTAGAAAGCGATGGGTATGGCGTACATTCCCCACACATTGTTGTATTTTGGTTGATGGTGTTCGCTGTTCGAGTAATCTGAAGTGATGACGAACAAGGTGTTGGCAAACCATGACATTTGTGACGCCTTTTTAAAGAAGTCTTTCAAGGCACAGTCGACATAGTAGACGGTTTTTTCAAATCCGCTCCAGTAATAACTACCGTCGGGTAACGAAAAGCCCTTGGGTACCTTGTATGGATAGCGGGAAGAAAGCATGTAGATAGTTGCGGCAAAGGGGCTGGGAACGAGGCTGAGCGTTTGTGCAACATATTGAAGGAATGGGCCGTCAAAGATGCCCCATTGGTGGTCGTAGTCGCTATCATCACCATACTCGTTTCGACCGAAATAGTTCTTTATGCCAGCGCGTTTAACGAATTTGTCAAAGCCCATCGTGCCATTGTCACCTCCATGAAGGAAAATGGTGTTGTACCCTTTTTTCTGGAGGTGTTTCATGAACGAATCAAAGTCATTCTCAGCATATGGAGAGGCAACAAAGTCTTGTTCCATCAAAGGAGGGATGCCTGCTAGCAAAGATGGAAGGACTTCGATGCTGCGTCGGCTGTTGGAACGACCGTCAAAAGTAAGACATTGGGTCAGCAAAGAGTCAAGGAAAGGGGTGACATGGTTTTTTCTACCAGGGTTATAATAACCGATCATCTCCTGGCCGATGCCTTTCATGATAATCACGACAAGGTTTTTTGCCGTGCTGTCAACGACATTGGCAGTGTCAATGAGGAAACGGTTTGGCGTTAAGTCGTTGTGAACGATGATTTGCGTGCTATCTCTTTCAACGGCTAGGATTTCATGAGGCATATTGTCGTTAAACAATAGCGAAAAAGGCGTGTTGAGAAGGATGGGGGCATTTTGCGCATCCGAGAATTCCAATGCCGTGTCTTGAGCAATATATTTTTGTTGGAAACCGCCACGTATGGCAACCCAAGTCAAAGGTACTATGATGATCAAACTCACTATTTGACGTATCATCCAAGCCCTCTCGTTGTCGTACTTCCCCAGTTCCCTGATACGGGTTTGTTTGGTGACGACCCAAAGCACGAGGATAAAAAGGATGAAAATGAGTACAAGATACCAGTGGTCGAAGAAGATTTGCCCTAAAACGCCCCAAGTCACCTCATCCGATTGTGGCATGGATTTTAGATAGGAGAGAGTAATGTGCTTACCGTATATGTTGAAGTAAGCGATATCAACGAAGTTGAGCAGAATGGCGATACCGTTAACGGCGACATAAAAAATGTCGATGACCCTTTGAGGAATCTTTTTTGTGATGAAAAGGGACGGGAAACAATAATAAAGGATGACAGGGATGTTAAGGAAAGCAATGATCGACAAATCGAAGCGCATGCCGTTGAGGAACAGCCCAAATGATTCCTTCAGGGTAAGCATGTGGAAGAATTGTGTGTTGAAAAGATACAGCAGCCAACGACTGATGCTAAGTGCCAATAAGATTGACAACAGCCTGTAAATAAGCAAGATGGGTGGAGATGACAACCATTCGCTTTTTTTTCTTTTCCTGCTTCTGTAACTCATAAATATCTTCTCAATGCCGTTGCAAATGTATATAAAAAAGATGTATCTTTGCCCAAAATTCAACCAATATGAAAGTGCGACCCTTCTTACTGTTTGTATTATGCTCATTGTCTATGGCCTTGGCGGCACAAGAAGAATTCCCCCAATATGGTAAGCCTCTTGATATTCCTATTTATCTTTCGGCCACATTTGGAGAATTGAGACCCAATCATCTCCATGCCGGTATTGACATTAAGACTCAAGGTGTTGAAGGGAAGAAGGTATATGCCGTTGCGGATGGCTATATTAGCCGGATAGGGGTGTCGCCATATGGTTACGGAAATGTGCTTTACATCACTCATTACGACGGCTATACAAGTGTCTATGCCCATCTTCAGCGTTTTTCTGGCGAAATTGCTAGGTACGTGAAGCAATACCAATACAAGCACAAGAAGTTTACATCCCAGATATATCCCGATAAAGGTAGGTTCCCAATAAAAAAAGGTGACCTGATTGCCTATTCGGGTAACTCGGGTGGCTCAGGCGGACCCCATCTGCATTTTGAGATCCGTCATACACTGAGCGAAAAGCCTGTCAATCCATTGTATTTCGGATACAAAATCGAAGATGGAGTGCGACCTATGATACAAGGTGTGTCGGTTTATCCTGTGGGGGAGGAGGCTACCTTGGAAGGAGGCATCAAACCGATGTATTTCTCGGTGACTGGAGGTGAAAAAGGAAGGTATTCCTTGAAAGATAGGAATGTCGTATATAGCAATGGCAAGATCGCTTTCGGCATTTGCACCTACGACCAGGTGGGCACCTCAACCAACAAGAACGGCCCTTATCTTTATGAGCTTTACCTCGACGATGTGTTGGCCTTCCAAGTAGAAGCCGACAGTTTCTCGTATGATGAACCACGTTATGTGAACAGCTTGCTCGATTATCGCCACTATAAGCAAAAGAAATCGAGTTACGTGCGCACGGAGACAGACCCCTTCAATAAACTACAAATGATTGAAATCAAGAATGGGACGGCGACAGTGGATGAAGGCGATACAGTGCGGGTTTGTTTTAAGGTCTCTGATTACGTTGGAAACACTTCGCGAATCAACTTCAAACTAGTTGGGACGGCGCCAACTGAAGTGGAACGTCCGATGCGTATGCGTAGCGAGTATTTCGTGAAAGCTGACGGCTCGCTCAACAATAATATCACCATCGAGGACTTCAATGTGATTTTGGGAAGGGGAACGCTTTTTAGAGACGAGTGGATCCAGACCGGGCAACGTGACGAGAAAGACTGTTGCTCCCGCATCTATCGTTTTGGCGATGAAGAGCTGACGACATTCAAGAACTTTACCATTCGCTTGCGCCCAAACGAAAAATGGGCTGACCATCCGAAAAAGTATATCGCTTATATCGACAATAAAGGCAAAGTGTCATCTTTGGGCGGCAGAATGAAAGATGGCTGCATGGAGGTGGAAACGCGTTCTATGGGCGAATATACCATCAAAATCGATTCAGTGGCGCCTAAGGTAACCGCCTCCAATTTCAAGGATGGGCAGGTGGTAAGCTCGCTTAAGTCGTTGAGGTTTAAGATCTCTGACGATATGACGGGTATCGAGACCTACGATATTTATCTTAACGATGTTTGGGTGCTCGGTCAATATGACGCCAAAAATGCCTTGCTTTATTATGAATTTGACGAGAAGATCAAGAAAGGTACGAACCGAGTCAAAGTCGTGGTGACCGATGGTGTTGGCAACAGCAAGACTTTGAACCTAAAAGTGGTGTATTGACCTTACTCTTTCGGTACGAACTGGTAGGCGCCCATGTCAGGAGCCCCCAATCTGTTGACGCCATCAAGGTCGTAGGGTAGCTCGTTGGCTATGATGGGGTTGCCTGTCCCAATGACGGGCGAGGCGATGCTGTCGATATGCAAGTCATTAGTTCTGATATCAGCGAAAAATGGATCGTAATTGAAGAGACAGTGGCTGAAACCAGCCATGTTTCCTGTGTATTTCCCGGTTTTTATCAGACAATGGTCAAGTAGGAAAGTGGAATCTACTTCAGGACTAAACGAGGTCTTGAATTCGTCCTCCTGTGTGCCATAAACGATGCAATTACTCATCTCAATGTTGATGGGGTAGTAGAAAAGCTCTCCCGACTGGCTGTCGGTAGCATAGTTGAGGAGCTGCATACCGATGTTGTCCTTGTGCTCGTTGCCGTTCCAATAATTGGCGATGGTGCCGTGCAGAAGGCGGTAGTCGCCGCCGAAAGCCCAAAAGTTGGTGGTGCCGCAGTTAGCAATGACAAAATTTTTAGCTTCCACGGGGTAGAGGATGGAATAAAGACCATATGCACTTTGGTTCTCGATGATGGTGTTGTCGATGCGTAAGGCGCATTCGGTAACCTTTAAGGCCGATTGGCAGTTGATGCCTATGAATCCATTACGGATGATGGCGTGGCTGATGCGGTGGTCGGCACCAGCGCGACCGTCCATGAGCATGATTTGGTCCCATTGTCCTGGAGTGTCGTTGTAATAGGCTTCCAGCCTGTCGCCTTGGATAATGACAGGCGCTTCTGCTGTACCGTCGATGATGAGCTGACCGTCGCTCCATGCAAATATGCCACTGCCTTGATGGCAATAAACCTTGGTACCGGCTTCGATGCGCAAGGTGCCATAGCTGTTGATGAGCGCATAACCATATATGACATAGGGACGCTCGGGTGTCCATACAGTCGTCTGAAGGCTGTCGGCCACGATCTTGTATTTGCCTGCAATGGCCCCTGTAACCTTATCGCCGACGATATAATTGGCGTTCTGTCCCCATGCCAACAGCTTGATGGTCTGCGTGTTGCCATTGGTGATAAACTCCAGCTCGTCCTCCACCACGAAAGGCGTGTTCAAGTCGTTCGGGTTGATGGTGACACGGAGGAAAGAGAAGAGGCTGTCGTTGGCAGGAATGATTTTGTCGTAAAACTCCGTTGCATTCTCGCCGTCGAGGTTGATGCGATAGGGGGATGATGCGCCGCCAAGCAATCGTATGGAGCTGATTTTCAAGTCGTCGGCATGGTTGTTATAGATTCTTAGCTGGTGTGTGGCCGAACCCAATGAGGTGAAAACCGTGTCGAACAGAACCGTGTCGGCCGAGAAACTGAGTTTTAGCTTTGAATCGGGGTTGATCTGATGCTCTTTCTTGCAAGCTTGACTGGCAAAAAGGAATAGGGTGATTATGAATATGATGTATCTATTTTTCATGAGAATGAAATAAAAAGCAAAGATAAACTTTTATTGGATACGAGCAGATAAGGATTTTATTGTATTTTTGCGGAAAAATCAATGGAAATGAAACGTTTTGGAATTGTCGCATCCATTTGTCTGATGCTTTTTGGGATATCACTTAGGGCTTCTGCCCAGTTTCTCCCTGGCGTGCCTGATATGAAAGGTAAGACCATCATTGGTGGCAATATTGGTGGTGGAATGTCGGGACGGTATTTGAACTTTTCAGTTGCTCCTCAAATTGGCTATCGCATCTTCAGCCCTTGGGAAGTTGGCGTTCGTGGTACATACAATTTGGTCTGCTATTTCGACCGTTACTATGGCAATAAGTTAAGGCATTATTTCGGCTTTGCTCCTTATACCAATTTTCAGGTATACAAAGGCCTTTTCTTACATGTGGAAGACGAAGTGATGTATGGCTTTGCCAGATGGAATCATGAAACCGTTGCCAAAAACTGGTATAATAGCGTCTTTGTGGGCGCTGGGTATCGACAGTATTCCCAATCGGGGAGTTTCGCTTATTTCATGGTGCTTTATAATCTGACTTGGGGCTTCCGTCATGACCAAAACTCAAACGCTTGGGACACGCCTTACTATTCTCCAATTGAGTTCCGCGTTGGATATTGTTTTGGCAAATAAATAGGTATTAATACCTGTCCATTCTTTCCAGTTCACGCTTCGAGTCCTTGGTCTTCAGGCTCTCGCGCTTGTCGTAGTAATGCTTGCCTCGTGCGAGGGCAATGTCTAACTTGGCAAGTCCGTTTTCATTGATGAATAGGGTGACGGGCACAATGGTGAAGCCTTTTTCCTGCACTTTGTTTTTCAGCTTGCGTAACTCGCGGGCGTTAAGGAGCAGTTTGCGGTCGCGCTTCGGGTCATGGTTGTTGTAGGTGCCTTGGGCGTATTCGGCGATGTGCATGCCGATGACAAACAGCTCGTTGCCCTTGAAGCTGCAATACGAATCCGCCAGACTTGCCTTGCCGCCACGGATGGATTTAATCTCTGTGCCGGTCAGCACGATGCCTGCCGTCAGCGTCTCCACGAGAAAGTACTCAAATGTGGCTCGCTTGTTTTTTATCTTGATGTTGTTAGTGCTCTTTTTGTCCATTACGGCTGCAAAAATACAAAATTCTTCATGATTTTTGTATTTTTGCCACCATGAATACCATAGGCCATATCTTTAAGCTTACCACTTTCGGAGAGTCGCACGGCATAGCTGTTGGTGGTGTCATCGACGGCTGCCCGTCTCAACTGAAACTCGATTTCGGTTTTATCGAACAAGAACTGCTCAGGCGCAAGACGGCACAGTCTTCAACTTCATCCCAGCGCAAGGAATCCGACCATGTCGAATGGCTCTCGGGTCTGCTCGACGGTGTCACTTTAGGTACTCCTATTGCCTTTATGGTACGTAATGAGGACTGTAAGGCGGAAGATTACGAGGCTTTGAAAGAAGTGTATCGTCCCTCGCATGCCGATTTCACTTATGAACAGAAATACGGCATTCGCGACTGGCGCGGTGGTGGCAGGGCCTCAGCCAGGACGACGCTGCCCATCGTGGTGGTTGGCGCTATCGCCAAGCAGATTCTAAAAGAAAAAGGCATACAAATCATGGCTCAAGTGACGGCCATGGGCGATGTGGAACAGGCTCGAAGAGAAGGTGACACTGTAGGTGGCATCGTGGAATGCCGTATCAAGGGCGTCCCGGCTGGTTTGGGCGAGCCGATGTTCGGCAAGTTTTCAGCCGAGCTGGCCCATGCCATGTTCAGCCTTCCTGCTGTGAAAGGCTTTGAAATTGGAGACGGCTTTGTCTCAGCAAAGAAGAGGGGCTCCGAAGCCAATGATACCTTTGTGAATAAGAATGGCAAAATCGCTACGTTGACCAACCACTCAGGCGGTATTCAAGGAGGCATCACCAACGGAGATGACATTGTATTTCGGGTGGCTTTCAAGCCGATTCCAAGTATTGCCCAACCTCAGAAGACCGTGAATCGGGCAGGGGAGACCTGCCAAATCGCCATCGAGGGCCGGCATGATGTTTGTGCCTTGCCTCGCGCAGTTGTTTTAGTGGAGGCTTTGGCGGCGATGGTTACTTTGGATATGGCGATGTTACATCGTCTCTGATTAGTTCGTTTCATATATCAACACTCCCGACACCATCCAATGGCTGAAGCTTTCGCCTTCGTCCTTGCCTTGGGGGATGGCGATGCGTAACGTGTGTTTCCCTGGCTTCAAACCGTTAAGGTCGAAATAGACGGGATTGGTGGCAGTTCCGGGACACCAGCCTGAACGTGAGTAGTCGGAAGAGGAAACGTCATTCCAGAAGTTGCCCGAAACGGGGCTTTGGTCGCGATAGGTGGCACAGTCGCAACGCCATGGTGTGTGGGTGAAGACCATGGCGTCGTCGATGATGATTTTGTTTTCTTTTGGGTTGAATTCGTCGCCGCCGTCCCAGCCGCCATGTCCCGTGCTGATGTAGCGCAGGCGCACATTCTTGACTTTTTCTGGGATTTCAAACTCCACTTCCAGCATGTCAGTAGCAAATAGACGTCCGTAGTTTTGTCCACTCATCTCCAGTGTATTACAGGTGTTGAACAACGGAATGGAATGCTGTTTCAAAGGCTTGTCGCTCCATTTTTCATCTCCAGGGTAGGCGAGGAGGTCCAAGGAGATTTTGTGGCCTCCCTTGTCGTAGTTGCCTATGAAAGCGCCGATGAGCACATCGCCGCGTAGCCTGTCACACAACTCGCTGACATCCATCTTATAGTAGTTTTCATCGGCCCATTCCATGCCTTCTATCTGAACCTTGTCGTTGAAATGTCCAGCGCCAAAAGAGGTGAAGAAACGCACCAACTCGATGGGGGGAAGGTAGTCTTTTTCAGCCTTGACACCTTGGTATTCCTTGCCGTCCTTGCCAACGAATACAGGCAAAGCCTCCAAGTCTTGTAACCCATCCTTGAAGCTTTTGGCTTTTTCGGTGGGGATGACAAAAACGGAAGCGGTACGGTCGTAAGCATCGCCGTTGCTGTGTTGTCGTATTTCGGCAAAGAGTTGGTAATGCGAAGGCAATAGCGGGAGGCTCATTCGCTTGACAATCAGTGTGCCGTGGCTGAAATGAATGGTGGTATCGAAAGGAATTTCACTTGTATAAGGTTCGTAATCGGCGAAGTTTATCTGCTCTTCCTCGAATACGGGAATTCGGATGACGAGTTTATCTTTTCTGAGTTGGCTCAACTTGGCAGCGCTCATACGCTCGCCTTTGTATTCGGGAATGAGGTCGACCAGGGTATATCTTTGGTCTTTGACTTCGCTCAGATCTGTGACGTAGTCGCCGTTTCTCATGTAGCGCACCATAACGCCTTTCAGGTGGCCAAGACCAGGCAGGGGCGTGGCTTCGAAGCCGAGGTCTTCCGTCATCCACACTTCGATGGTGTTGGAGTTGATGCTGGTTTTGTATTTCGTGCAATTGTAACCCAGTAGCTTTTCCTTGCCTTCTTCGCTGTAGACGATGCTTTTGTTGGTCATCGGATAGGCGGTGAAGTATTTCCCATCGCTATAGTCTAAAATGGTGTAGATGGAATCATGAGCATAATCCACATAGGTGTTGCTTTCAGCATAGCCAGGGATGGGGTTGGAGAGCTTTTTCTCTTCGGTACGTATTTTCAAACACTTCGTGTTTTCAATGACCTGAGTGGTAGTCGTGTCTTGTTTGGCGACACCCTTAACGTAGGTTTGATAGGTGAGGAGATGCTGCCCGAAGGCGGTTCCAGCCCAAAACAGGGCTATGATAAGGCTGATTCGTTTCATATCTAATACACTATAAATCCGACAATTCCCGAGAGCACGATGAGCAATATCGGGTTCGCTTTGAAGAAATAAGAGGCCACAAAGGCCAGAATGCAAATTATAACACTTATATTATAATGTCCGCGACCGAAATCGGGGAAGTTCTGCAGGTTCATCATGGAAAGACCGGCGGCGAAGATGAGTCCTGCGATGGCCGGCTTCAAGCCTTTCAAGGTGTTGTCCATCAAGGCATTGTTCCGCTTATTCATGAAGAGCCTTAGGATGAGATACACCATGATGATGGAAGGCAGACAGAGGGCAAACGAAGCTAACAAGGCACCACCGAAGCCCGCCGAAGTGTAACCAACATAAGTTGCCAGATTGATGGAGATGGGCCCTGGGGTCATTTGGGAGATGGCCACCATGTCGGCAAAATCAGTGGTGCTCATCCAAGCGTAATGGTCCACCACCTCGTGTTGGATGAGGGAGAGCATGGCATAGCCGCCGCCGAAACCCAGCACGCCGATTTTTACGAAGACCCAAAGCAGTTGCAGGTATATCATGGCTCACCCTCCTTTTTGGCGCTCCTATTAATAATTAAGGCGTAGACGAGGCTGCCTGCGATGGCGGCGAGGATGACGTAGGCAGGCGATATCTTGCACCACCAGATGAGAAACACCGTGGCGATGGGGATGATGGCGGTTTTCCATGTTACCTTGGCCGACTTGATCATGCGCAGCGAAGGGGCAAGGATGAGGGCTACCACACAGGGACGGATGCCCTTGAAGATGCGTTCCACCACAGGTTGGTCGCGGTACTCGCGGAAGACGGTGGCCAGCAGAAGGATGATGGCGATGGACGGGATAATGGCACCTAGCATGGCAGCGAAAGCGCCTTTTCGCCCCGCCACGCGATGCCCTACATACAAGGCTGTGTTGACGGCGAAGACGCCAGGAAGTGACTGAACCACGGCAATCATGTCCCAGAACTCATCGTTTGGGATCCACTTCTTTTGGTCGACGACAGCCTTCTCCACCATCGAAAGCATGGCATAGCCGCCACCGAGGGTGAAAGCCCCGATTTTGAAGAAAGTGAAGAAAAGCTGCAGCGGTTTTTTCATGGTGCAAAAATACTGTTTTTCGTTCATTGATTGAAAAATACATTATATTTGCGAGCAGAAATAGCAAAAGTCCTTTTTTGTATTATGATTCTTACCACTACTCAAAACATCGAAGGTCGTACCATAACGGAATATGTGGGTGTTGTTTCTGGGGAAGCTTTCGAAAACCAAGCATTTCGTGGACATAGATCCTTCGTTCCAACGCTATCCAAGGCTCGTACGATGGCACTCAGTCAATTGGAAGAGCAGGCCGTCAATTTGGGCGCTGATGCTGTTGTCGGCATTAGCATCGATTTCGAGATGATCGATACGAGCTCGGGAATATTGGTATATGCTTCTGGTACAGCGGTAAAAACGGAGTTGAATAAAGATTAAAGCGCATAAAAAATTGTCACATTATGATACTTACTACTACACCAACCGTTGAAGGTAGAACAATCATTGAATACAAAGGAGTTGTATTCGGAGAAGTGATTTCGGGAGTGAATTTCATCAAGGATTTTAAGGCCAGTCTCCGCGATATTGTTGGCGGACGCTCAGGCTCATACGAACAAGAGTTAATCAATGCTCGAGCCCAAGCCCTGAGGGAATTGGAAGAACGCGCTCGACAGATGAATGCTGATGCTGTGGTAGGCATTGATATAGATTATGAGGTGCTGGGCCAAAATGGTTCCATGCTGATGGTCTCTGCTTCAGGTACAGC
Organism: Bacteroidales bacterium UBA1204; assembly: GCA_002310075.1. The sequence continues at coordinate 42,378 of DBXU01000162.1, forward strand.
AGTAAAGCTTCAATAAATGATAATCAAAAAATAAGTAGATATTATGCTATTAGATGTTTCTGTAATGACCTTTGACCGGCCCGAGGCTTGGCAATGGTTGGTGCAATTCTGCATTTTGGCGACGGCCTTGCTTTTGGGAAATGTGCTGAGAACCAAAGTCCCGTTCTTAAACAAGAGTCTGTTGCCCTCTGCTTTGTTGGGCGGCTTGCTACTGATCATTTTCAAACAGTTCCCTAGCTGTCGCGAAGTCATCAACAAGCCGATGATGGAAATCGTGACCTATCATGCTTTGGGCTTGGGCTTCGTGGCCTTGGCCTTGAAAAACAACAAGATTGAGTCGAGATCCACACCGATGAAGGTGATTGAGACGGGCGCCTTGACGGCATCCACCTACGTCATCCAAGGCATCGTGGGCCTCGTCATCTCCATCCTGTTTTTCTATTTCGGCAAGCGTTTGTTTTATGCTGCAGGTCTGCTGTTGCCTATGGGCTATGGCCAAGGACCGGGACAGGCCTTGAACTTCGGCAAGATCTTCAC
>DBXU01000162.1:42940-44006 GCA_002310075.1 Bacteroidales bacterium UBA1204
GCCGACTTTGGCCTTTCCATTGCGGCCACGGGTTTCGTGGTGGGTAGCGTGGTAGGTGTTATCTATATGAACATCCTGCGCCGAAAAGGCATCCTTTCGAGAAAGAAGATTGCCGATGCTCAGGTCAATACCTTACAAGACTATGAAAGCAAGGGTGAGATTCCCGATGCTGAGTCGGTCGACAAGCTCTCGATACAAATCAGTATGGTGCTGTTTGTGTATTTTCTGGTCTACCTGTTCACCAACTGGATCCAGGGCATGGAATTGGGCAACTTTGGCACCAACACGTTGAAACCCATGCTGTGGGGCTTCAACTTCCTGACGGGCACGTTGTTCGGCATCCTTTTCAAGAACCTCCTGAAGGTTTTCAAGAGGACCAAACTGATGAGCCGCGAATACATCAACAACTATATGCTGAACCGAATTAGCGGTTTCTGCTTCGATATCATGATTGTGGCAGGTACGGCAGCCATCAACTTCAACGAGTTGGGCAAGTTTGTTTTGCCTTTCGTTCTCATCGTCGGCTTGGGCGCTGTCGCTACCTTTATCTATGTGTTGTTGATCTCCAAGCACCTCTACCCGAATTATAAATACGAAGGCTTCTTCTCGATGTTTGGCATGCTGACGGGTACCGCCAGTAACGGCATGATTTTGCTGCGTGAGATCGACCCGAAGTTTGAGACGCCTGCTGCCAATAACTTGGTGCTGCAAACCCTGTCAGCCATCGTGCTGGGCTTCCCCGTGCTGCTGTTGGTGGGCTATGCTCCGCAGAGCATGAAGGCCACTATGATTACCTTGGGCATTCTGGTTGTCTTCTGGACCGCTTTGACCATCTTCATGCTACGGACAAAGATCTTCAAGCGGAAGAAGAAAGAAGAAGAATAATAATAAAAAAAGCTCCGAGCTACGCTCGGAGCTTTTCTTTTTCGTTGTCGTGAAGGAATCACTTCTTGAGTTCCTTGATCTTGGCTTTCTTGCCGCGAAGACCACGGAGGTAGTAAATGCGTGACTTGCGAACTGCACCCTGCTTGTTGAGCTCAATGTTCTCAATCATGGGGGAGGCAAT
>DBXU01000162.1:44056-56128 GCA_002310075.1 Bacteroidales bacterium UBA1204
CCGGTCTTGCCTTGGCCGCTACGCTTCAGGACGATGCCCTGGAAACGCTGCAGACGCTCTTTTTGTCCTTCAACAATCTTGTAGGTCACCGTGATGGTGTCGCCTGTCTTAAACTTCGGAAAATCTTTTACAACGATTTGATCTTCAACGAATTGAATTAATGCGTTCTTGCTCATTTTATATGATTTTTATATATTTTTCTTCAAAAAGTGGGTGCAAAAATACAAATAATTTCAATACGAAGCGAAGTTTATCAGCTTTTTTTAAAAATTTCATACATCTCAGGCCTGCGCTCCTTGGTGCGCTCAATGGCCTGCTCCAATCTCCAGTCGTTGATGAGCTTGTCATTGCCCGACAAAAGGATCTCGGGAACTTCCCAACCTTTGTAGTTCCGTGGACGGGTGTAGACAGGAGGGGAGACCAACCCATCTTGGAAGGAATCTGATAGGGCAGAGGTCTCGTCGCCCAAGGCGCCTGGGATGAGACGCACCAGACTATCGACCAAAACGGCCGCACCGAGCTCACCGCCCGACAAGACGTAGTTTCCGATGCTTATCTCCTTGGTAATCAAATGTTCACGTATGCGTTCGTCAATGCCTTTGTAGTGGCCGCAAAGGATGATCATGTTCTCTTTCATGGAGAGCTGGTTGCATAGTGGTTGGTCGAGCATCTCGCCATCGGGACTCATGTAGATGACCTCGTCGTAGTTGCGTTGGCTTTTCAGATGGGTGATGCAGTTGTCGACGGGCTCAATCATCATCACCATGCCGGCGCCGGCGGCAAAGGAATAGTCGTCCACCTTGTGGTGCTTGTCAGTGCTGTAGTCGCGAAGGTTGTGCAGCCCAATTTCAACAAGTCCTTTGTTGACGGCACGTTTGATGATGGATTCGGTGAAAGGTCCTTCAAACATTTCAGGAAATACGGCGATGATATCGATACGCATGGCGTGTGTTTATTGAATTTTGGGCAAAAGTAGGCATTTTAGGCGGAATTACGAATGATGTTCGGAAAATGTGTTATTTTTGCACGTTTTATTCACCTATATAATTGTGATAATAATCAAATTCAAATAACTATGAGAAAAGTATCTATTCTATTTTTGTTTCTGATGGTCTCGGTTTTTGCTCATGCGCAAGTCGCGACCAACATCTATTGGATTCAGTTTGCCGACAAGAACAACTCGCCTTATTCCATCGACAATCCTGAAGCCTATCTGAGCCAGAGGGCTTTGCAGCGTCGTGCCAATCTAGGCATCGCCATTGATGAGTACGACATCCCCGTCAATCCTCAGTATCTTGAGGCCGTGGCTGCTTGCGGCGCCGAGCTGCTCAATCCGTCGAAGTGGTTGAATGGCGTCTCGGTGTATGTCACCGACCCCGCTGTGATCGATGCCATTAATGCTTTGGAGTTTGTCTCTACGGTTCGCAATTGCCCCAACAATCCCCAAGCCCAAGAAAGAAAGGAACGCTGGCTGGCCAACGAACTGAAGGAATCATCAAAACCTGTTGTGTATAGAGATTTTTACGGCGGTGCTCATGACCAGGTTTATCAGTTGAAAGTCAACGAGCTGCACGAGATGGGTTTCGACGGAACGGGTGTTGTCGTGGCGGTCCTCGATGGCGGGTTCCAAGGCACTGAAGAGACCTCTTGTTTCGACAATATGCGCGAGGAAGGCCGTCTGCTGGGCACGCGTGATTTCGTTTATGGTTCCAGCTCGGTCTATACGCAAGGCACGCATGGTACCTCCTGTTTGAGCACGATGGCCGCCTACGATCCCAATGAGATGGTAGGTACGGCTTACAAGGCTTCTTATTACCTCATTCATACCGAAGATGGTAACAGCGAGACTATCATCGAGGAATACAACTGGGCTTCGGGTGCTGAATACGCTGACAGCCTGGGTGTTGACGTGTGCACCACCTCTTTGGGCTACATTAATTTCGATGATAACATGTCGCAATGGAACCATCCTTTCGAGCATTTTGACGGGCACACCGCTCCGATGACGATAGCTTGTGAGATTGCTGCCAGCCGTGGCATGATCTGTATGAATGCCGCCGGCAACGAATATGCTGGCACTTGCACCTTGGGCATTCCCGCCGATGCCGAGCATATCATTACCGTCGGTGCTGTCAATAATATGGGTGAACGCGCTGATTTCAGTTCGACGGGTCCGACCTACGATGGCCGCATTAAGCCTGATGTAATGGCTATGGGTGAGGGCACCTATGTGGCTTCGGGCTATGGCGACTGGTGGCCATATTACAACGGCAGTGGTACCTCATTTGCCACGCCTGTCCTCGCTGGTGCTGTGGCTTGCTTGCGTCAGGCACGTCCTTATGCCTCGGTGCAAGAGATTTGCGACGCCATTCGTGCTTGTAGCAACCGCGCTGACAACCCCGACAGCTATTATGGCTATGGTATTCCCGATTTCACCCAAGCTTTGGAGCTGCTGCATATCAATGAGGCTCCGGCCAATGCCGATGAGATTCTCAATCTGTATCCTAATCCTTCTAAAGGTATGGTGCACGTGGCCTGGAAAGAAGGTGTAAGCGCCGAAGTGGGTGTCTTCGATATCACGGGTCGCCAGCTTTTTGCCTTCAGTTGCAATGGCTTGAACCGTTCGACCTTGGAAAGCTATTTGGGCAGTTTGGACGACGGAGTCTATTTCATCAACGTGAACTCCGAGACGATGGGCCGCCAGGTCGTCAAACTTGTGAAGCTGAAATGATAGATGCGTTTAGCCAACATTTGGATGTAAATTGTTAAACCGACCAATAAATAAAACTATGAAAAAAGTATTGTTGTTTTTGTCAGTTCTGTTTGTTATAGGATTGTCATCTGTGTATGCACAAACGGTTAAGTATCCCATCGAGATTGAAAAAGGGTTCTTGGGTCATACATACAGCCAAAACGGAATCCCTATTAACTCTGTTTGGCAGATGAAAAACATGGTTGGCCGTGATGAACTGGCTCTCAACCAGTTGAAATGGGCTAGTGCTGATGCTATTATCGGATATGTGTTCAGTTATGCTGGAGGGTTCGCTATCGGATGGGAGTTGGGATACCTGATTGCCGGAAAGAAGATGGATACCCCTGTTTTGCTGGCCGGTGCAGGCTCGATAGGAGTTGGCCTTTTGTTCAGTTATTTGGCTGATAGAAGAATGGTAAAAGGAGCAAGCATTTATAACGACAATCTTGGAACGACTTCCTACGGCTATCCCGTCGAACTAGATTTTGGATTGGTGCCAAGTGGTGTTGGGCTGACGTTGAGTTTTTAGCCTGTTGTTAATGTAAGAACAAATAAAAAGCTCCGCTTCACAAGCGGAGCTTTTTTGTTGTCATAGTAATGTAACCTAAGAATTACTTCAGCGGGCTGGGTGTGTGATACTCTCGGGCGCCGAGCTCCTTGTCGAGCATGATCATGCCACCGATGTGGTCACCAATCATCTTGGCGTGTTTGACGAGGTCGCGGGCGTTCTCTTCTTCTTCCACCTGTTCGTCGATGAACCAGGCGAGGAAGTTGGCTGCAGCGCGGTCGTGGTCTTCGTCGGCGATGTCGCAGAGGTTGTTGATCATGGCAGTTACTTTCTGTTCATGTTTCAGGGTGTCCTCGAAAGCGGCCAGTACCGATTTCCAGCTGGTCTGCACCTTGGCGATGGGGGCGAGGATGACCTTTTCGTCCTGCGAATGCATGTAGTTGATCATGATGGCAGCGTGGGCTTGTTCCTCAAGGAACTGCACCTTGTACCAATGGGCGATGCCCTTGAAACCTTTGGCATAGATGTCTTGCGACATGCTCAAATAGAGGTAAGCTGACCACATCTCAGCATTGATCTGGTCGTTGATGGCTTTTGCTAATTTTTTACTGATCATAGTGTTAGTTGTTTGTTGTAAAGTCCTTTGTTCTTCGATTTGGGAGACGGGAGACTTTCTCCGTCAGGCTTATAATAACGCAAAGATAGGTATTTTTCTTGTTTATCAAGTGAAATTGAGGAAAAAATAGTACCTTTGCAAATTGTTTTATACGATAAGAATTATGTTGAACAGAAGATTTTTGAGAATAAAGGCGTTGCAGGATATTTACGCCTATCAACAGTCGGAGAGCGATGACTTGATGAAGGCGGAGCGTGCCTTGCTTCAAGATGTGGACCGTTTGTATGAGCTTTTCATCATGCAGCTTTCGTTTTGGGTTGAAGTGAAGCTTTTTGCCGAACGCCGAATTGAAGAGAACAAAAACAAGCATTTCCCAACCGAGGAGGACCTGAATCCCAACTTGAAGTTTGTCAACAACAGAATTCTCAATATCCTTCAAAACAATGCCGATCTTCAAAAGTTTGAAGAAAAATACAAGATCAATTGGGCCGATTATCGTGAGGACTTCATACGTGGTTTCTATAATAGGCTTTTGGAGACCGAAGAGTACAAGTCGTATATGAACAATGGAGAGGACAGCTTCGATGACGACAAGCGCTTTTTGGTTGCCATAGTTGATGGCTATATGGCAGACGACACCATCCTCTACGATTTCTATTCCGACCGTAGCCTTATGTTCAACAGCGATTATGACGTGGCCATTTACCTGTTGTGGAAGTTCCTCTCTGAAATGCCGAGCGCCTTCAACGAAAACAGCAAATTGCCTACGGCCTATAAGACCGAGAACGACGAGGAGAACGATGACAAGGACTTTTTGGTCAAGCTCTTCAGAAACACCATTTTGCATGCTGACGAGTTTGGAGAAACCATCAAGGCAAACATCTCCAACTGGGATTATGACCGCGTGGCCTTGATGGATAGGATTATCATGCAAATGGCCATGACGGAGTTCTGCTATTTCCCAACCATTCCTGTCAAGGTAACCATCAATGAATATATCGAAGTGTCGAAGTTATATAGTACTCCTGAAAGCCGCCGCTTTGTGAATGGCATGCTCGACAAAATCTCGAACCTGTTGAGAGAAGAGGGCAAGATGAAGAAATATGGTGCAGGCTTGGGGTTGAAATGATTGGCTCAAAGCAATAAAACACAATGTGTTGCGTTACTATAAAAAAGAAATGATGAAACGGTGTTTTTCTATTATATGTTTGTTCGTCTTGGCATTTTTTGCCTTGACGTCCCAAGCCCAAGTTTACAATGGTACCTACCGTGCCTTGTCTGACGCCAATTCGGCCCGTGTCGTTGCTCTTGGAGGGCTGCCGCTGCCTATGCACGACGGTGATCTTCAGACGGCATGTTTCAACCCTTCCTCGATCTGCCCGTCCATGAACAACCAGCTGGCGGTTTCCTATGTGGGCGACTTCAATCTAGGCACTAACTACGCTACGGCACAATACAGCCATACGTTCAATAAAGTGGGCAGCTTCGCTGCTTCGGTGCAGTATTACAACTATGGCAACATGAACTATGCTTCGGAAGGCGGCAGCGTCGACGGTACTTTCAACGTGTCGGATTATGCCGTCACTCTGGGTTGGGGACGTGAGCTTACCGACAAATGGAGTATTGGCGCCAACTTGAAATATGCTGGACTTCAATATGAAACCTATCGTGCCGGCGCCCTTGCCGTTGATGTGGCTGGTACCTATTGGTCGTATTCCAACTGGGCTTTCACGTTGGCAGCACGTAACATCGGCTACCAGCTTTTCAACAATTTTGAGGCTCGCAACGTAAAACTGCCTTTTTCAGTTGATTTCATCGCCTCCAAGAAGCTCGACCACCTGCCGTTGACGATTGTCATAGGTTATAACGACATCCAACAATGGAATAAGACTTATACGGATACCATCGTATCGCCCAACCACGACCCGCTTACAGGTGAAGTGAAGGAAAAGTCAAAAGTGGGACAGTTTATGACCAATTTGGCTTGCCATTTGATTGTGGGCGGCGAATTTGAGATAGGAAAAAACCTGGTGATAAGGGCTTCCTATAATTTTGGTAACCACTATAATATGGATGTGCCCGAAGCACGTACCTTGGTGGGCTTTTCCGCCGGATTTGGCGTGAAGATCAAGATGTTTCAAATCGACTATGCTCTCTCAAGGAACAATATTGTCGGCTCTCCCCATTTCTTGACGCTCCGTGTCGATTTAAGCAAGTTCTAAAGGAGCTTAGCCATGTTTCTTCGCGAACTAAAACTGACGAATTTCAAGAACTGTGAAGCAGCCGATTTGCTGTTCTCGGAGAAAGTCAATTGTTTCGTGGGGCTGAATGGCGCAGGCAAGACCAACATCCTTGATTCCATCTATTATCTGTCGTTCTGCAAAAGCTATTTTGCTGCCACCGACAAACAAAACATACGTCACGACCAGGATTTCTTTGCCATTCACGGCGTGTATTCCCATCCCGACAAAGAGGATGAGGGCGTGTCGTGTGTGCAGAAGCGTGAGTCCAAAAAGTCGTTCCGTTGGAATAAGAAGGAGTACGACCGTCTCTCGGATCATATTGGCAAGATTCCGCTGGTGATGATCTCACCCTACGACAGGGATCTTATCAACGAAGGTAGCGACTTGCGGCGTAAGCTGATAGATGGCATCATCTCTCAGTTCGATCCCTTGTATCTCAACGCCTTGCTGAAATACAACAGGGCATTGCTACAGCGCAACATGCAGTTGAAACGTTTTGCCGAGACGCATACCTTCGACCGCGAGCTGCTTCGCCTTTGGGAGGACCAGTTGACACTCCATGCCGATGATATCAATCATAAACGCCATCAGTTTTTGGAGGAGTTCTTACCCATTTTCCAGCATTATTATGAGATTGTGTCAGGCGGTAACGAAAAGGTGAATGTCGTTTATCAAACGAAGCTCGACGAGAAACCACTGGATGCCTTGCTCGACGACAACCTGCAACAGGATCGCTATACGGGCTATACCAACGTTGGCATTCATAAAGATGACCTGGAGTTTACGCTTGACGGGCATGCCTTAAAGAAGTTTGGGTCGCAAGGGCAGCAAAAGTCGTTTGTCGTCTCTATACGTTTGGCTCAGTTTGACTTCAACTATCAGAAGATTGGGTACAAGCCCATCCTTTTGCTTGACGATGTGTTTGACAAATTGGATGAAGAGCGTGTCAAGAAATTGGTGCGCTTGGTGGGCGATGACCATTTCGGGCAGGTGTTCATCACCGACACGCAAAGGCAAAGGGTGGAACGTTTATTTGAAGACACGCAAATCCAACATAAGATTTTCGAGGTTGCCAAAGGCCATGTTGAAGAGATAGGAGGTGGACATGGTGTATTATGACGTACAGCGATTGGGGGACCTCATCAAGGCCTTTTATGAGACGCATAAAGGTCCAGACTATGTCGATGAGATGAAGGTGATACAGTCATGGAGTAAGGTGGTGGGCCCTTTTATTACTACCCATACCATCGATTTGACGATTCGAAACAAGGTGCTCTTTGTCAGGGTTGACTCCGATGCGTTAAGGATGGAGTTGAGCTATTCTAAAACATTGATGCTTAAGAATTTAAATGCTGTTGTTGGCAAAGACTTGCTGACCGATATAGTGTTTAATTGAAGCCTTTTGCACTTCTCTTGCAAATCTGGATGAAATCGCAGTTTCTGCATTTTTTCTCGTCGCTAGTTTGAGCGAAAGGAACCTCTGCATCCATAATTTCGTTGACAACCGATTTGATTAGAGTTTCCATGTCTTGAATAAACGAAACGTCATCCAGAAAGTATGTAGGAGCATCTTGTGTTTTATTGACTGGCTTGGCGAAGCTCAGTTCAAACTCGATGTTGTTTTGGCGTTTCAGGCTGTGAATGGCGGCTTTAACTCGACTTGGGTCTTCGTTTGGATTGGTTTTCAAATACAAGTATTTGTAAAGCAGGAGCTGCAGGGCTTTCTCGGGTATGGACTTTAGGTATTCAAGTGTGTCAATGCCTTCATGATAGACGGGAACTGACAAATCCTTGTTGATCACCGTACCGCTTTTATAATCGATGACGCGGACAGAATCCCCCCAACGGTCGATGCGGTCGGTGGTGCCTTTGATCAGGCAGTCGCCCCATGGCATGGTGATGAGGGTCCTGAGTTCTTCCTCAATTTTTAGGAAAACCAAGGAGTTGCTGTTGAGTTGCTGGGAAGTATACTTCAGGTAATTGTTAAGTTGTTGCTTGATAGTGATGTTGTTGAGGTAGTTGAAACCTACGTCGGAGAAGCCCCATGGCATGTTTTCCTCGATGGCTTGCTGTAGTTTTTGCTCCCATTGTGGGAAAATGACATTGTCGAAAAGCGTTTTGTCGATTAGGATTTCCTTGCCGTCTTTGGGCAGATAGTCTTCAAATAGCGATTTCAAGGTGCCGTGGATGATGTTTCCGATGATGTCGGCGCCTATTCTTTCTTCAAGGCTGTTGTCGTTGAGCCCTTCGACGGTTTTAAGATAGAATTTCAGAGGGCAGCTGATGTAAGTCGAAAGCGTAGTGGGTGAGAGGCCTTTTTTTTGTAAATGCAGTTTTAGCCGTTCTTCAAGACCCTTTTTAGGCATACTTAAGGCTTTCACATCGATGGCGGGTGCCTCTACTTCGAATTGTTCCTCATGTATTGTGATATTTTGATTTTTGGCAAGTTCATGCCTGATTTGAAGGATGTAACGGCTCGCTTCGCCACCGAAAACGCCCTGTAGACTGTTGAAATAAAGGTATATATGTCTTCCGTTTTGAAGCAATCGGTAGAAATGATAGGCAAAGACGGCTTGCTTCTCGGCATAACCTGGCAGACCAAATACTGTTTTGATATAATGTGGGATGAAACTGCCTTGTGACTTGTCAGTGGGCAGTATGCCTTCGTTGACGCTGAGCACATGGAGGTCTATGAAGTCGATGTTACGGGTCTCAAGCAGTCCCATGATTTGCAAACCCTCAGTGCTACTGCAGTTGAGTTTGATGGTCGTGTTGGAGCTGATGAGTTGGTATAAGACCTCTAGACTTTGGATGTCGCTAACGTATCCATGGTGTTGCAGGGTGATCCGTTCGATGCGGTTAATGATCTTTCCAATCTCACTAACTTGGTTGAGTAGGAACAAATAGTGCTCTTTGTCGGAATTAACTTGTAATTTGTTGGATATAAACAGTAATAGCTGGCTGATGTCTTGCAATGCCGAGAAGGCATCTGAGCTTGAATTCGTGTTCAGGAATAGGCTTAAGAACCTTTGTAGGTCGGGTGCTTGAAGCAGATCGTCAATGTCTTTGTTCTCGAAGATGAACTTGCCATGGTTGACGCGATCGTTTTCCCATTGGCTGAACACAGCGAATTCATCTCTTGAGAACAGTATTTTCATCAGCTCGCTGTTCATCACTTTTAGGATGGGCCAAATATACCAACCTTCGACATGTCGTTCTATGCCATTCTCCGTGACATTTCTGGACAACTTTTTATGCTTGTGGAGGTGGAAATACAGCTTAATGAGTTCGTTGACGGGCGTGTTTTTGATGGGATAGCCCATCGACACCTTGAAATCGTGATACGCGTCCGTGGCGGGGATGGCGTTCAATACCGGTATCAGCAGGTTTTCATCGGCAAGGACGATGGCGGCATTCTTGTCGTTGTTAACTCCCAAATTGCTTTGTAATGCCTTGGCTTGTAATACGTTGCCACATGCATTGACAATGTGGATATGCTTTTTCTCGCTTGAAAGCTTGTCGGTGATACCGTCCGTCAACCAGTTGGGGTGGCTTTTGAGGTATCTTCTGGCGAAAAAGCCGGCTTCGTTGTTGATGTCGTCAACATAATACCGGTCGTAGTCGAATAGGATTTCTGCTTTTCCGATACGTATGAGTTTGTCGATGAGAATGGTCTCAGTAGCAGTCAAAGCATTGAAACCAGCGAAAACGACTTTCCTTTCCCCTAAACAAGACGATAGCTCTTCATCTGTAAGCTGGGCCAGATGTCGGGTGATCATGCCATAATAGCCTTGGCCTTTTTCAGAGAGTTTGGCTTTAAGCCGAAGGTAATAATCGTATAGGGAAGTGAAGAAACGGAGGTATTTTTTCTCCTTTTCTTTGCTTTTCGATTCGTCGAAATTCCAGATTTCCATCTTTTTGTTGTCGACGACATAGTTGAAGAGGCTTTTGGCATCAATGCCGTATTGGTCAATTTCATCGAAATCCTTAGCCATTTGTGTGGCTTGGCTACCGAAGACGCTGAGCTCGCTGTTTTGCTCTATGTGCATTTGGGCGTCTATTTCAAGAAGCTCAAACAGCATGTCGATGGTGTCGACCAAAGTGATGCCACTCCATTGCATGACAGCTTCCTGGATGGAGAGCATCTGTGGCAGCCATATGGTTTTCTGGTATTTTTCTTTGAACTCGTTGCGTAAATAGAAGGCGGCTCTCTTGTTGGGAAATACAACGACAAGCTCTTCACAGGTAAGGTCATACCTGCTTTGGATGTGGTTCGCCAACTTTGATATGAAGGTCTCGTCGCTCATTTTGTCACATTGTTAAGATAAGCTTCGGCGGCTTGAAGTTGCTCAGGCTTGCCCATGTCGAACCAATAATCGGGCAAGATGGGTTTGGAAACGATGCGATTGGACTTCGCCAAAGAGAGGTATAGGTCGATGACGCTAGAACGTTTTACCTCAAACTCTGCAAACAAATCGCTGCGGAAGAAATGCAATCCGCTGAAAGCCATTTCTTGGTACAAGCAGGTCCCTGAGCCTGTCGAAGGGCCGTTTTTCTCGGGATGAACCCACTTGAATTTGTTCTCAGCCTTATTCATCCATCCAACAAGTTGATTCTCATCATCAAACAACAACTTCCTATTCGTTTCCCTGTCTTGCGTCAGCAACCATGCATCATCTCCCGATGCCAGAAACTGTTGGCTCATTTCGGAAAGATCCACATTGCTGATGATATCCACATTATGCACCAACACGGCTTCGGAGCCCTTGAATAGGGGAGTGGCTTTGACGATGCCACCGCCCGTGTCCATCAGCAGGTCGCGTTCGTCTGAAATAACGATGTCGGCATCAAACCTGTTTTGATTCACAAAGTCGATGATCTGTTCGCCAAAATGGTGTACGTTGATGACGATATGGTGGAATCCGTTGGCGATGAGGTTTTCGATGCAATGCTGCAACAAAGGCTTGCCGTTGAGCGGGACCAAAGCTTTGGGCTTGTCTTGGGTCAACTCCTTGAGTCGGGTGCCCAAGCCTGCGGCCAATATCATGGTGGTGATATCGTGTGTCATGCGTTATGCTCCTCCTTGATTTTGCGTTCGATGTGGTTCACGATTACGTGGATGTCGGGATAGGTCGCCTTCAGCCATTCGTAGATGGTCTGGGCGAAGAAGACGGAGCGATGCTGTCCACCCGTACAGCCAAACGAGACCATCAGGTTGCTGAAATGTCGCTCGCGGTAGTTGTCAACACTCTGACCGATGATGCCTTTCACATGGTCGAGGAAGACGTGGACGGGCGGCTTGGCCATGAGGTANNAGGTAGTCGATGACCTCCCAGTCGCGACCCGTCTTGGTCTTGAACTCGGGTTCGCGGCCGGGATTAGGTAAGGCACGGCAGTCGAACACGAAGCCGCCTCCGTTGCCGCTGAAGTCAGCTGGATAGCCTTTCTTGAAGGAGAAGCTATTGATAGTGACCGTCAGCTTGCCCGCAGGTGGAGCAATAAGTGCGGCATATTTGGCGTCCAACTTGTTGAGTTGGTTGATGACGCTTTGTAATTCGGGATACTTCGTCAGCGGCACAGCTTTCGACAGCGCTTCAATCTCGCGCAGGGCATAAGGAATGCTCTCGATGAAGTGGGATTTCTTTTGGATGAGGCCTCTGAAGCCATAGGCGCCCAGCACCTGCATCAAGCGCAGGTAGACAAAGTAAGGCTGGTAGGTGTCGAATTTGACTGTTTCTGGATTGATGTATTGTGATAGTTCGGCTTTGTAATAGTCGACCAGTTCATCCCTTGTGGCTTGTGGTATCTGCGCCTTCACTTGATAGAGCAATGAGACCACATCGTAGTTCAACGGCCCCTTTCTCCCTCCTTGGAAGTCGATGAAGTACAACTCTCCGTCATTGACCATGATGTTACGCGACTGGAAGTCGCGGTACATGAAGAAGTCGCAAGG
>DBXU01000094.1:0-193 GCA_002310075.1 Bacteroidales bacterium UBA1204
TGATTCACGAAAGCAAATTGTTTGAATTGGTTCAAACGCATCCTTCGTTTTCGCTGACTTATGTGTCGAAGAGCGGGGAACTGATTGCAGTGGACGAATGCCGCTGCACATCGTTCCACAGCTCAGGCAAAACGATGAACATATTGATTGCCGCCTCAGGGCTGGTGCGTAAGGTGAACCGTAAGACCGTCAC
>DBXU01000094.1:294-5301 GCA_002310075.1 Bacteroidales bacterium UBA1204
CTGACCCTTTTCGATGAAAAAGACCTGCAACCTGTCAGTGTGCATGGGTATCGCGTCGCGCCGTGGGGCGTGAATAACGACCTGCCACAACAGGTGATGGCAAAAATTGACGCGGCTGAAATCGTGGGCACCAACGCCAATTTCAATTGGAAGGTGGCGTACGGATTAGGGCCGAAACTCGTGGAGGTTATCCGCGACCCCGAAACCAACCGCGTGAAGGACTTCAAGGAGGTGATCGAAGGCGAGCCCTACGATTGGTATATGCGTAACAACGTGCCGCTGCTGTTGCAGGAGATTATGACCGACCTTTCCTACTTCGGCAACGCTTTCCCGCTCCTGATTGCAGGACCTAAGGAAGAAGGCGGGAAAAAGCGTGTCGGCATTCGCGGCATCGTTCACCGCGAAGCTATGTTCAGCCGATGGGGCCTCACGAAAAAGGATTTGATCAGCCGGCATCTGTATTGCGCAAAGTGGGACGACAGCCCAACGAAGGAGGAAATCCAGGATTCCTACGTGATTGACGAATACAACGCCGTGGCCGATATCAACAACAGGCTGCTGCTGGGCAAGGACACAAGAATGTGCTTCCCCATCTACATCACTTCACCTGGCCGACCTTATTACAGCTATCCCAACTGGTGGAGCATCTTCCGCTCAGGTTGGTACGACCAACTGACCAGCATTCCAGCGCTCAAAAAAGCCATTCTCAAACACAATTTGGGTGTGCGCCATATCATCTACATTGCTGATGAGTATTTCGAGGAAAAAGAGGAGCTGCTGAAGATTAACAAGGATGACAAGAAGAGCCGCAAGGAGCTTTACGACGAGGTGGTGAAGCAGCTGTGCGAACAGGTGACAGGGGAGGAGAATGCCGGAAAGGCTGTCGTCTCGAAGATGAAGCTCATGCCTAACGGCAACAGTGCCTCGTTCGAGAAGATGATGAGTGTTGATACCATTAAAAATGACATCAGCGGTGGCGAATACTTGACCGACTATGAAACGGGAGCCAACATCATCTCCTACGCCATGGACGTCCACCCCTCGTTAATCGGTGCCACACCTGGCAAGAACTCCAACAGCCTTTCGGGCAGCAACATCCGCGAGATCTTCATCATGAAGCAGAGCCTCAGTAAGCCGATGGCGTACCTGGCCCTGCAATGGTGGCCGGTGGTGAGGAAGATTAACGGCTGGAACAATAACCTCGAAATCATGATCCAAGACAGCCTGTTCACGACCCTCGACCAGTCGAAATCAGGCGAAGTGAAAACCGCAAACAATCCTACGCAATGATTCTCAAAAACATAACCCAAGCACAGAAGTTTCTGCCGTCGCTGAACCTGACGCTGGAAAACAACCGCTTCGACGACTTCTTCAGCCGTGCCCAAGAATGGCTGGTGGGCCACATCGTGGGCAGCTCCATCGAGGACGTTTTGGAGGCTGACGTCAATATCACGGATGTTGACATACACAAGGAACTGCGCATGAAGTGTCAGCGCGTCATCGCCGAGAAAGCCATGCTTGATGCCATCCCCGAAATGGATATGCAGTTGACCGAGGCGGGCTTTGCCGTGCAGGACAATGACGATTTCAGCCCGGCATCGGCCCAGCGAGTTGACCGTCTGCTGGCGAAGATGCCGGAGCGGATCGCCGCCGACGTGGACGCGCTGGTGCGCTTCCTGATGAAGACCAGCATCGGAAACGGTGCCTACGGCCATTGGCGCAGTAGCGAGCAATTCAAGTACCTCACAGAGGCTTTCATGCCCTTGTGCGAGGAATACTCGGCGTATATCAACTCAGATTTCTTGCTCGAAAAAAAGCCATCGGTGAATTACGATGACTTCTATGCCGCCATCCCGTTGATGGGCAGGGAGCTACGGAGCGTGGCCGACTATTACGTGAGCCGTGCCGAGATTGACCGCCTCGTTGAGCTTTATCGAGACAACGACCTTCTGGAAATCCACCGCAAGGCCATCGTGAGCCTGAAGGATTGCGCCGTGGCCGCGTTGCGCTACGACATGAACCGTGCCCGCAACGCCGCCGTGCAAGCCCGCGAGGTGATGCTTTCGGACCCCGACAGCTTCACCGCCTTCAAGGCTTCGAGTGCTTTCAACAGCCCGACCGTCAACCTTGACGGCGGCAAATTGGTGAACATGCTATGACGATAGAACTGCACACACCCACCTGCTGGAAGGAACTGACCACGGAGCAACTTCGCGAGGTGGTGGAACTGGCTTTGATGGGCTTGCACCGCGAGGAGTACCTGCTGGTGCTGTTTTGCAAGTTCGCCAATGTTGTGATGCTGGTTGGCTCTTCGACTGACCCAGAGGCCGTGAAGAACCGCTTCAGGGATAGCGAAGGCCAAGAGTTTGAGCTTGAAGACTGGCAGGTGGCCGAATTTTGCGGACGGTTGTCGTTTGTTCTCGACGAACAAATGCCCATGGAAGTGGCGTGGCCATGGAAATGGGACCGCCATCTGCTGGCCACCAGCTTCGGCGACTGGTTTCATGCCGACGCGCAAATGCTTGGCTTTGCCTTGGACGGCAACCCCGAGCGGCTGAAGGGTGCGATGAAAGACCTTGGCGACCCGCCCGAAACGCTGGAGCCGAGCGACATCACGCTCTTGCTGCGATGGTACGAGTGCTTCAAGGACTATCTGCAACAGACCTATCCGCTCGTTTTCCAGAAAGCGGAACCAGGCGCGAATAGCCCGACCTCTCCCATCGAGGCCCGCCAGAACATCATGCTGATGCTCAATGAAGGGCATCCCCAAGACAACGAGGCCATCGAGAAAACCAACGTGCATGACGTGTTGGCTGCATTGCAGCACAAGATTGAGTATGCCAAACAGATTGAACAACAAATGAGCAAGCATAGTTAATTCAATATTCAAGATTCAATATGAAAAGGACTTATATCAAAAAAGCGTTGGCCGAAGTGTTCAAGGCGTTGGACCAGAACGGTTACAAGAATTGCGAAATCATGGAATTGTCGTTAAAGACCTGCATCGACAAAGAGGCGGCACTGTTCGTCAGGGCTGATGCCATCATCAATATGCCAGGCGAGGAAGGCAAAAGTTTCAAGATCAGGAAAGATTTCGACCTATGAGCAACCATTGCATCGACGTGAAGTGCCCTGTGTGCGGCGAGGAGTACGATGCACGGCTGCATTATTACCGGTGCCCCGTGTGCGGCTTCGACCGCGAAAAACTGTCACTCCAACGTCAGCGGCAATTGCCACCTTTGCAGCCTAATCTCGAACAATTAAATAGTAAGACTATGAATTTTGGACAAGCAATTGAAGCCGCAAAAAGTGGCAAACTCGTAGCCCGTCAAGGCTGGAATGGCAAGGGCATGTTTATCTTCATGCGCCCTGCCTGCGAACTTGACACTGAAACTGTTGTGAATAAGGTGCAGTCTTTGCCTGATTCGTTTAAGAAATGGGTTGCTGACCATCATGGGGATGCTCCGACTGATAAAATCAAGTTCGGTAGATACCTTTGCATGAAGGCTGCAGATGGTTCCGTCGTCAATGGATGGCTGGCTTCGCAAACAGACATGTTGAGCGAAGACTGGACTATCGTTGAATAAGGAAATTTGGACTAATCATCGACTAATATTCTACAAAAATGAAAAGGATTCTCATGGTATTCGCGTTGGCTCTCCTGGCCGTGTCGGTCAGCGCTCAGAATCGCTACTATTACGATAGCGATAAGAAATACGGCTTCTTCTCCAATTGGAGCCTTAGCCCGTTTGCCCAGGCTTCGTTCATGAACGGCAAAACAGCCTTTGGTGCAGGCGGCATGGCTCTGAAGCAACTCGATGACCACGTGCGTTTCCGCATGGAGGCTTCCGTCAACGGCATCACGGCCGTGGAAGGCTTCGACCGTAACGGCACCGCCTTGGCAGGCCTTCAGTTCCACATCGTAGATTGGGTGTATCTCTTCGCCGAAGGTGGCGCAGTGATCAATCCCTCGATGAAACAGAAAGCCGGTCTTGCAGCCTCGGGCGGTGTGGGCCTCACCTGCAACTTTGGCAAGTATTCAGGACTGATGGCCGAAGGCGGATATGTGGCCTTGCAGAACGGCGCAAAGGTGGATAACATGTTTCAGGCGCGTATCGGCTACGTCATTCGCCCTGGCATCACCGAGCGCGACCGAGTGGACATCGACATTAAACACCATAATGCAGAGCGGCTGGGCAACTTGACCGAGGAAAACAAGTTGCTGAAAAGCGACCTGAAGCGGCAACAGGAGGCTAACGATACACTTATGGCCACGTTGAACAAAGCTTCAGCCCTTTTTGCCGCTATGGAGAAACGGCTTGACGACTGCAATGCCCAAGTGGCCAAGGCGGCCCAGCCTGGCACGATGGCCGCAAGCCCCATCTTCCAGATCTTCTTCGACTATGCCAGCGCCGAAATCTCACCTATCGAAGTGGCGAAGGTGGAGCAACTGGCCCAATATATCAACACCACGGAGGGCAATTACCGCATTGAGGGCTACAGCAGCCCCGATGGCGACCCGTATCGCAACGACGTGTTGAGTGGCGAGCGTGCCCGAGCGGTGTATTGGCTGCTGATTGCCAACAGCGTTGATGAAGACCGCCTCATACCCATGAAAGGCGGCATCTCGACGCAATACGGCGACGACTCGCCGCTGAACCGCATGGTGGTGGTGAGTGCCAGCCCTTACTGATGTTCTTTGAAATCATTGTTTTATGTTTTAAAAGTTGGTTCCCAGTCCCGCCAAGGCCTATCCTGTGGTAGGAATAGGTACAGCGGGAAACCATAGCGTCCCTACGCTTAAAAGGCCCTTGCTTCTAGTCGGCAAGGATAGCCGCTTCGGCAAAAGCAGCGCATCAAGGGATGCCCTAATACCGCCCAAGGCCATCTGTGTTGTTGTTAGATGGTACAGGCGGTAAAGACACGCTCCAAGGCTTGTGAAGGCTCATGCATCCTCATCTCTAGTCACGCAAGCATACTTTGGAGCGCACAAAAGGTTTGCCTATT
>DBXU01000182.1:0-1411 GCA_002310075.1 Bacteroidales bacterium UBA1204
CATCGTCACGAAAGTGGCGAAAGCAAGAAAAATGATGTGTTTTTTGAGCATAACTCGTTGATTTAAAGATTAATAATTCAATAAATCAATAGAGGAATGATGAGGAACTCGATTCCCTGTCTCGGCATTATCCGTATCAGGTGCAAAGGGTTTGATCTCAGCCTGTCTTTCAATCCGCAAGCGGATAAGGCACCCCTATTGGTATCGGTGGCAAAAATACAGCTTTTTTCAATATGTCAAGCGAAAAAAGATTCCCTTCGGGAATGGAGTTTCGTTAGTTTAATCATGCGGCGGCATGAAAGGTTTTCCTCAGGTGTCTGTTTAAGCCGCCGCTTTGTAACTAAAATTTATTTCCATTCCCGAAGGGAATCTCAATGCTTTTAAAAACCGATAAAATAAAAGAGATAGCCGAATAGTGCGGCCACTAATACATTGACAATCTTTGCCTTGACGAAACTCCTTTTGCTCTCTGCAAGCAAAGGCAACGAAGCGTGGCCGTCCTGTGAGATGGAACTGGCCAACAGCACTGAGAAGGGCACGGTGCCCGTGGCAAACAAGGTGACAAACAGCAAATGCGGTCCCGACTCGGGGATGATGCCCACCAAGACAGCCAAAAGGATCATCCAAGGGATGTTGTTGCTGATGAGGGTTTCAATGTCAAAGTAATGCAGCCCGACCTGGATGACGAATAAGGCGCCAAAGGTCCAAAGGAAGATGCTCAGGAAATGCTTGCGGATGATGTGCTCCCAGAGGTGTTCCTTGACGACATGCTCGGGTGCAGAGGCAATGAACCACACTACGAAGAGGCTAAGGAGCGCAAAGATGAGATTCATCCAGTATTCGTCAAAGATATTGAGTTGCGTGTGTGTCACTTCCTCGTGCCCGTGTTCGAATATGCCAAATGCTAAGGCCACGATGAAAAGGATGACGCCAAGCAGCAAGGCGACACGCTCTGCACTGGCGTGGCGCATGTTGTGGAAGGATGCTTTTTCTGGCTTGTGGGTTTCATCGTGGTGGTCTTCCTCATGGATCTGGTAGCCGTCCTCGCAGCCTTCGTGTTGGGCCTTGACATTCGGTTTGGAGAACCTATCCACCAGCCAGCCCGTGAGGATGGCGATGACAAACAAGATGCCCATCAGCAACAAGGCCTGTTTCGGTATCATGGCGAGCATGACAAAGGCTTCGTCGCCCGACGAGGCAATCATCATAGCGACCAACGCGCCGAAAGTCAGCAACTTGTGCGAATACATCGAAACGGCAGCAAAACCACCCATGCAGCCTGGAATGAGACCCAAACCCGCGCCCAAAACAATCTGTCCGAAAGGTTGCTGGCGTAGGCGGTTGAACCACTTCCCATGCGAGTTGAGGTTGACAAACTCAAGCAACAGCATCATGATAATCACCAAGCCGG
>DBXU01000182.1:1466-6540 GCA_002310075.1 Bacteroidales bacterium UBA1204
AAAATGAGCGGCAAAAATAATAATTCTTATCTTTGCAGCATAAAAACCAACTATGAAAAAAGAAGATTGTTTTTACCTGGGTACGGTAGCCAAGACCCATGGACTGAAAGGGGAGGTGACGCTCAAGGTGGACGCCGATGATCCATCGGCTTACCTCGAGATGAAGCATTTTTTCCTCGAAATCAACAAGGTGTTGACACCATTTTTTGTGGAGAAGATCACGATGAGCGGCGATAAATTCTTTATCGCTGTTCAAGATGTGAAGACTATAGAGGCGGCGCAACATCTGGTCGGCAAGCAGGCCTACCTGCCTTTGGAGATGCTGCCTAAGCTCAGCGGGAAGCAATTCTATTATCATGAAATCGTAGGTTTTACCGTGGTCGACACGGAGAAAGGTGAGCTTGGACCTGTCAGTCAGGTGTTGGAATACCCCACCCAAGCCATCCTGCAAGTCATGAAGGATAAGAAAGAAATCCTTGTCCCGATTCTTGACCAGGTGATTCAAAGTGTTGACCGCAATAAAAAAATCCTTACCATAACGGCTCCCGAGGGGCTGATAGACATGTATTTACAATGATCGATGCGCGTCCCTTCCACTTTAAGCATTTCAGTCTCTACCATCACCGTTCGACAATGAAGGTGGGGACCGATGCCGTTTTGTTAGGACGTTGGGTGGAGGTGCGTGCGACAGATTATGTGCTTGACATCGGTACAGGCTGTGGTATATTGCCTTTGATGTTGGCTCAGAAGGGCGTGGCTCATGTTGATGCCGTTGATATCGATGAAGCTTCTTTCGAGGAGGCCAAGACGAATTTTGAGGCCTCTCAATGGCGTGACCTTTTGCAAGCTTATTGTACAAATATCGTTGATTTTCAAACGGATAAAAGATACGACCTTATCGTCTCCAATCCTCCTTTTTTCAGCCGTTCCTATAAATGTGAGGCCGACCGAAAGAACCGCGCCCGCCATACAGATGAATCTTTGCCGTATGCTTCATTATGCCAAGAGGTTGGTAGGCTATTGAAACCCGACGGTCGTTTTGCCTTGGTGCTTCCTCTTAACGAATCAGTAAACTTCTTGAAAGTGGCAGAGCATATTGGCCTGTTTCTTCAGAAGCGCATGACCATTGTTCCTTTAGCAGAGAGGGAACCGAATCGGGTGAATTTGGAATTGGGATTTTCGCCTTGCGACGTTGTCAAGGAGGAAATGTTCGTGATTCGGGGTGCCGACAATCACTTCACACAGCAATACACAGAATTCCTAAGGGACTATTACTTGGGTTAGGCTTTATTGCCCTCCTTTTTTCATGTCTTCCTTGTTGACTTTACTTCTACGTTCATTGAACATGTAAACGAGCCTGAGGGTGAATGTGTTGTTGTATTGCAAACGGACCTGGCTCGGCAGTGTTTCAGTGACGTTGGAATAGTAAAGACGGGTGCGGATGGGTCGGAGAGAGTATTGGTAACGCATCTCGGCATGGAAACCTTCCCATAAACGGAACCTGATGTTGGCGCAGATGTTGAAATCGTGTGGCCTATAGGTGTTGGAGTTGGCAATGACTTGAGGGATGGGGATGGTGTCATGGAACCCAGAGGAATATACAATGTCGGCCAATTGGTCGAGGTTGGTTACGCCGCTGATGTCAGGCATGTTCTCCTCGTTTTCTTTCCAATGAAGGTGCCCGTCGCCGATCCCGATGCCCGTCGAGATGCCATCGTTCTTTTCGTCGATGCCGACGATACGTCCGTAGGAGACGCCGATGCCTGCCGAAACGGAATTCTTGTCGGTGATATAAAGCATCAATGGCACTTCCACGTAATTGAGCTTTAAGTTGTAGGCATGGGGATAAGTGCTGTTGTAAGTGATGCTGTCACGTTTGAAGGCACCTTTTTGGTTGAAGAGCACTTCGAGGCCCACATCCATCCTGCTGGTGAGAGGCACCAAAGCACCGGCGCCGGCATGAACGCCGAATTTCTTGTAGCCGTAGCACTCGTCTCCATCCACTTGGCAGCCATTGGCACCCAAAAACACTTCACCTTTGATGATTTGTGCATGAAGCAGGGCGGGGGTGGCGACCATGAAGGCCATTATTAAGATCAGTATTCTGGATTTCTTCATCTGATTGCAATTTGTTAGATTAACTCTTTTGAGGCGGTTTTATTGCAGACGCGGGTGCAAAATTACAAAATATCGTCAATTCAGTTGCTGTCCTGTTACGGTGTAACGTTTCCCATCCTTGATGATGATGATTTGTCCGTTTTCAAATACTTTCCGAACAGGTTGCATGTTAGGTTCTTCGTTGTTCTCGTTGATGCCGTGTCCGCTTTTCACGATGGGATCAGACCAAATGATTTCAGACTCGACGCCATTGGCGTACATCTCGCTGATACCGAAACGGTACTCACCTCCACTAAGACTGTCCCATGTAGTGTCGGTAAAAGAGGAGATTCCCACTCCATCGGCCAGCATGACAGCGTGTCCTTCACTGTCGGCACGATAGATGCGATAATTAACGATTTGCTCAAGCTGACTTTTAATTTCGTAGATGCGGATGGCGTGGTCAACAGGAATATACAAGGCTTCTTTGCCATCGTATCTTCTAACGCAAGCTCCCAGTCCGTAAGTATAATCCCAACCTGGGTCCAGCAAAGGATAGTGGAGAGAGACGTCGTTGTCGATGTCATAATCGTAAATGCCTGATGCTTCTGTTTGAAGTAGGTGGTGACTTCCGTCCTTGGCGGTATAATATCCTGTACCATTGAGGAATTCAGGCTCTGCTGGGCTGGATTTGATCCTTTGACCTTGGCGATTATAAAGGACGGCGTTGTAATTGCGGCCTAGCCAAAAACCATCGTATTCTGGGTCGTATGTTATCCCTCCGAACCACAATCCCATGTCTACGCTGTCGATAACTGTTTTATTGTAAAGGTCTACACGGTATAATATACTGAGACCTGTATCCCCACTGGTACAATAAAAGTCGTTTCCGTCGTATCCAAGACCTGTAACCGCAGTGATGCCTTCCACATTGAACCTTTCAAGCAACTCTCCGTCCATGCTATATTTTCCAAACGAGAAAGAGGGGTTGTCCCAATAGGCGGAAGTGACGTAAATGTGTTGTCCGTCAGTTTCCACGCCGCTCCCTTCCTCTTCGGTTTCGAATTGTTTGAGAAGTATCCACTCGGTGTCGGCGCTGTTCCACGACAGGCTTACGTTCGGACTACTCGGGTTGTTCGCATCAGGCGAGTAACTGGCCGTGATTTCGCCAACTCGATAAAGGGAGAAGTTGGCTTCGAGATTTACTATGTCATCTTTGACAATAAAGGTGTAGGTCGGCTCGTTGGATACGACTTTTCCGTCTATTTTCCATACAAAAAACCTGTAGTCCTCTGTCGACGTTGCTGTCAAAGTACAAGAATCACCGATATGATACTCACCAGTGCCTTCGATGGAGCCAGCCGATGATGGATTTGCCATAGCAAGGACAAGGCAAGGCTCATATTGGGGGAAGATGTCAAGAATGGCAGAGTTGGTGTTGTTGAATTCATATCCAAGGGGATTCAGGTTGCCTAATGCGAAATAGCCATTGGCGACGCCCCAACCCCAGTTGAAATGCAGGAGGTCGTTGTCATCGTAGCCGTCGCAAACGAAGGCATGACCGCCTTGAGCGCCATATCCAGTGTAATGCACCGGTTGGTGTAAATCAAGGCAATTCTTCAACATAAGCAGCCATTCTTCATGGCTGTAGTCGGAGCGCTTTTCTTGATGAAGCCTTTTTGAATAACTGAAATAACGAATCAGCGCATCAGGAACGTCTGTGGAATTGGCCATCGAACCATTGTTGGTGTACTTCATGTCCACTGAGACGCCACAATGGTACAACAGTGTTGCCACGGCCTCGATTTCAGTAGCGCTAGAGTTTTCGGTCAAGGAATCCGGCATATGCTCCCAATCGTAGGTGGTGCTGCCGAAGTCGGCGGAGAATGTTACGCCTGCATTGGTGTAGGAATGAGATCCCCAACCTGTTTCTGGATAGCCCCAGTAGTGCATGATTTGTGCCATGGCTACAGCCACACAACCAGCCTCGGCATGGTTGCAGGGGCCTTGCATTTCGGGACACAGGTTGTTGTAGAGGCAACCTTGGTGCCATCTGCTGGTAAGCAAAGGTTCCACGACCTTGGCGCCTTTTCGGTTGGTGGGTCGCCCCGTGGACTTCACTAACTCCCATTGCTTGGCAGTGAGCTCGTCTGCTTCAATGTGGTTTTCGATGCCGTATTGGATTCTGGAAATAAAGTCTTTGAGGTAATACTCCATCTGCACAGGCACGTTGTTCGGGTCGAAGCGTCCTTCATGGGAATAGCCGATGATGGGCGTCTCACAGTCGTCGGCCGCCACGATGACGAAGCCATCGGAGGTGTTGAAGACATAAAAGGCGGCGATGCCATTGTCCATCCGATAGGTGGCTGTAAGCTGCAAATCGTGGGTGCCCATATAGCGGGCAGCTATGGTTGTGGCGGTTTCAAGGTTGACGGGATGTGCCAAGGCGCACATCGTCAGCCCGAAAACGGCAAGGCAGAGTAAAAGGATGCGTTTCATATGGATCAATAATGCGTTCTTATAGTTTCATGGTTAAACTGATTCTGTTGCGGCTTATATCGACATCGAGCACCTTCACGCGTACCTTTTGGTTAAGGTGCACCACCTCGTTCGGGTCTTTGATGTAGTGGTCTGCCATCTGGCTGATGTGGACGAGGCCGTCTTGGTGCACGCCGATGTCGACAAAGGCACCGAAGGCGGTGATGTTGGTTACGATGCCGTTGAGGGTCATGCCCACACGCAAGTCTTTGACTTCGCGGATGTTTTTGTCGAACTCGAAGGCCTCGAAGGTCTTACGAGGGTCGCGGCCGGGCTTGTCCAACTCGGTGAGGATGTCGTTGATGGTCTCCAAACCAAAATGCTCTTCTACAAACTCAGCAGGCTTGATTTTGGCGATGAGTTCCTTGTTGCCGATGAGGTCTTTCACTTTCACGCCCAGTTTCTTGGCCATCTTCTCCACGATGTGGTAGCTCTCGGG
>DBXU01000129.1:0-20196 GCA_002310075.1 Bacteroidales bacterium UBA1204
GCCAGCTTCGCCACGGCCTTCATCATGGGTTTCGGGCCACAGACGTAGATCTTGTCGAAGCTTTGCTTTTGCCATACCGAATGCATCGTCACAAAGCCTTTCTCGCCAAGTGAGCCGTCTTCGGTGGTGACAAAGGTCTCACCAAGGTTTTGATAGTCAGCCAGACGAAGCAGATCGGTCTCCGCCTTTCCTCCTAGTAACAAAGTCGGGCGAACGCCTTTCGCATTCAGCACCTTTGCGAAATAATACAATGGCGCGATGCCGATGCCGCCGCCAACAAGCAGACATCTCTCACCTTTTTCAGGAAGGCTGAAGCCATTGCCCAACGGCAACACCATATTTATCGTATCGCCATCTTCAGCTGCGGCCAGATGCCTTGTCCCCTCGCCCACCTGCTGCACCAGCAGCGTTATTTCATTCTGATCGAGCTCCACGTCATGTATGGAGATGGGGCGACGAAGATAAGTGCTTGGCGAGCCATCGACGCGCACCTGAACGAACTGCCCAGGCATGATATCGGGTAAAGGCTGCAAGGAACACAATCTAAGCAACACCGAACGGCCGAAGTCCTGCTTTGCTATTAACTTGAAATCTGCAATCTGTTTCATATAACTCCATTTGCACAGGAGATTGCGGGGCAAACCCGCAATGACTCCTTGGATTCGGGCACAAATATACAAAAAAAGCTGCCGAAGCAGCTTCTTTTTAGGCAATCAAAGGAATCATTCTGCTTTCTCGGCAGGTTCCTCCGGCTTTTCTTCTTCAGTGAAGTCAAGCAAGTTCTTGTCCATCAGCATCTGATACCAAGCAAACACTTTCTTCATATCCGAAGGATACACAGCCTCTTCATCATAGTCTGGCATGACAAGCGCAAACTTCTCGCGCAACTCTTCAGGTTTAGCCTTCTTGAAATCGAAATCCACTTTGTCTCCCATCTTCTCGTGGATCATCTTAAAGACTTCCTTCAACGGACGGTCTTCATCGGTAGAGAAAATGGATATCTCTTCAAGCGAGCTCATGCGGTCATTAGCGAAGGCGGGAATGCACTTGCCATCGACAACTGATTCAACAATAATTCTTCCAATGGCCTGAGACTTAACTTGATAAAGCCCCGGTTTTCCAGATATCGAAACGATCTTACTTAAATCCATAATTCATTCTATTATTCAAAACGGGTGCAAAAATAGAAAAAAGATTGATAACGACATCTTTTTTTCTACTTCACCTTCTTCCAAATCCTATCCACTAGTTTTTTGGGCAACAAAGCAATCAAAGGCGGAAGGTATACATTCATAAAACCCGGCTTCACTACCCTTTTCTTTCTGATCATGCCCTTCAGTGCCCTACGCACCAACCACTGCGGGGTGCCTATCAGGCCTATCTTAACCCCCATATTCAGCAAGCTGGGCTTCAACCTGTAAAGCGGTGTCGCGATGGCAGCAGGGCATACTGTGGTCACACCGACTCCCCAAGGCCGCATCTCATAATAAAGTGATTTGCCAAAGCTTTTTAGATAGGCCTTGGAGGCCGAATAAACCGTAATGCCTGGACAAGGCAATTTGGCTGCCATAGACGACATATTAATAATGTATCCATAGCCACGTTTCTTCATCTCTTCTCCAAACAAAATGCAGAGTCGAGATGGAGTGTAAACATGCAAGCGCAACATTGTCAACGCTTTGGATTCATTCTCAGGGGTTAACTCCTCAAAAAAGAACATCCCAGCATTGTTAATAAGAATGTCAATGGCAAGGCCTTTCGACTGGCAAAATTCCAACAATTCTTCAGCAGCTGTTTCAGTCGCAAGATCCTGATAACGAGTTGCTATCAGGATGGACCTGTCTTGCTTCAGCTCCTCAGCAGCGTTTTTCAGTTCTACCTCCTGATTGCTGACCAGCAACAAGTTACAGCCAATTTCTGCCAACTGACGCGCATACTCCAGGCCCATGCCAGAGCTGCCGCCCGTAATCAAGGCACAAGGCTTATGCCCATGAGCTTCCTGAAACCGGCACAACCATTTTTCCGTGTTCATCCTTTCTTTTCCGCTCTTTTTATTTCCTTGCGAATACTTCTAGGTAATTCCTCATCCACGCAATGGTGACACTTCATGTTCAGTGTGTACATGCGTCCGATGCAATAGTTGGAATGCTTGCACTCACTACGAGTGACCTCGCCGCTGTGCAATTTATTGACGAAATCCGTATCATTGATCAACGCGCGGGCCATCTGCAAGGCCACAAAGCCCGAATCAAGCACTTCTTCCATCTTTTCTTTCGACACCATACCACCCACATAAATCAGAGGAAGTTTCAAGTTGGCGCGAAACACTTTGGCGTCTTCCAAGAAATAGCCTTCGCTATAAGGCACACTAGGTATCACGGCACGGCCAAACAGGGCCAAGCCCGCCTTGAGCCACCAAAACTTCTTGGGATCCATGTAATAGCGCAAGGTCTTAAGAGGCATGGCGCCACGCATCACCTCCATAGGAGCCTTGCTGACGAAACCAGCTGTCAGCACTAAGGCGTGAACGCCCAGTTTCTCCAACTCCTTGGCCACAATGATGCAATCGTCCTCATCCATGCCCTTGCGGAAACCGTCGTGCATATTCACCTTGACCACTACGGCCATGTCGTTTCCTGCAGCGCGCATCACCTCCTCTATGACAAGTTTCATGAAGCGCATGCGGTTGGAAAGCGTCCCGCCAAACTCATCATGACGATGGTTGGTATATGGCGACAGGAACTGGCTAATAAGATAACCATGCCCCGCATGGATTTCAACGCAGTCGAAACCAGCCTTTCGCGCCAAGTCAACGGCCTTGCCGAAATCCAACACCAACTCAAAGATCTCTGACTTCTTCAGTTTTCTATGAAATGTCGGTGAATACAAGTTGAATCCTCTTGAAGCGCCTACAGGCATGCAGCCACAGGTAGCACGATGCGTCATATTGCCGCAATGTCCCAGTTGTATGGACGCTTTGGCACCATGACTATGAACAGCATCGGTGAGGCGTTTCAGGTCAGGCACAATCTCCTCGCGCATCCAAAGCTGTCCGTCAAATGAGAGACCAGACTGGTTAACAGCGGCATAGGCCACTGTCGTCATACCAACGCCGCCACGGGCCACAGCCTCATGATACTCGAGCAAATCGTCGGAAGGCCGGTTGCCATAGGCCATATTTTCAAAGGCTGCAGAGCGTATCACCCTGTTACGCAAGGTAATAGGACCAATCTGACAGGGTGTGAATATCAGCGAAGTTTCCATAGATCAATATATAAAGGGGATGATTCTCTTAACTTTTTTCGTATCTAACTCATCACCAAACTCCAGTTTGTAATGATCGTATATCCGTGCTGCTCGTGGGCAAAGGTTGGCAAAGGTCCACAAGGCAAACACAGCACCCGACCATGACCAGGTGAGGATGGCAAAGCCCACCCATTCCACAAACTCGCCAAAATAATTGGCGGAGGTCACATAACGGAACATGCCATTTTTTGGCAGATAATGCTTAGTATCACCGTCCTTACGCAAGTTACGGATGATGTCGTCAGACTGGATGTTGACATACATGCCGATGATAAACAAAAGGAACCCAAAGATAAACCTCGGATTGGTAAGCCAATCTGCTGGATAATAATCAACAGGAGAAAGATAGAAGATCCAGCCGCCCTGCATCAAAGCATTCAGCACATTGAAGGTCACGCCCATCAAAACGATGGAAAGCGGCATCATGCTATTGCCTCGCATACGGAAGGGGAAAACAAAAGAGCGCTGGATATAATGGAGTTCGAACAAGAACAAAAAAGCCAGGCGCACCAAATCACCACGACGATCAGAAAAGAACCATAACAGCAACATGGCAAGAAACACAGGCGATTCCATCAGCACCCATCCTAACTTGTTGTTGACAGCAGGGCCCCATTTCGGGTTATAAAACTTGCCATACCCAGCATCCACAAAAAAGAGGCTCACAAAAACCACCACGGCCACAACAGCCATAATGGCAAGGAAAACATAAAACGCGTGTAAAGTCATTTTTGAAATAATATGTGTCAAAAATAAGGAAAATAGACATCGGCCTGCGGTTTTTTCACCAAACAATCAAAAAAATCCATTATTTTTGCACCATTAACCAATAAAAGGAAATGCTATGTCAATAGGAATGAATTGGATTCTCATCATCGTCATCGGAATCGTAGGAATGTTGGTCCAATGGCGCTTGAAAAGCGTCTTTGCCAAATACTCAAAAGTGCTTTCTCCTGGAGGTCTTACAGGAGCCCAAATCGCGCAGAAAATGCTGAACGACAATGGCATCTATGACGTCTCGGTCACCTGCATCAAGGGACAGCTCACCGACCATTACGACCCCACAAAGAAGACCGTCAACCTCAGCGAGGACGTCTACCGCATGAATAGCGTTTCAGCTGCCGCCGTAGCTGCTCACGAATGCGGCCACGCCATACAACATAAGGTTGGCTATGCTCCTTTAAAGCTTCGTTCCGCCTTGGTGCCCACCGTCAACATCTCTTCGAAACTGTCGATGATTGTCATTCTAATCGGTCTGGCCGTCATCCAAGTCTTTCCGGCCTTGTTCTGGATTGGCATCGCCATGTTTGCCATGGTGTTTCTGTTCAGCGTGATCACGCTACCCGTTGAGTTCAACGCCTCGAAACGGGCCTTAGCATGGCTGCAGTCGTCCAACTCACTCCAGCAGACCGAAGTGGCACAAGCCAAAGAAGCCCTTGGCTGGGCCGCCAGCACTTATGTGGTAGCAGCCCTGTCGTCGTTGGTGTCGTTGCTATATTACATCGGACTCGGAAACAGCCGACGCTGACGCTTATTCGACGATTTTCCCGTAAGCCTCCTTGATCTGGATAGCCAGTTCCTCACTACCATGAGCATTGACTGCTTTCATGAATTCAAGGCGGGCTGCATCGAAACGGCTCACCTCTTCTTGAGTCATGCCTTTATGGTACTCGTAATAGTTCTTACTCATCGTAATAAACTGGTCAACAGCCATTTGCCAATCTTCAGCCTTGTATCTTCTTGATTTCTTCACGGTCTGCTGAACAAAGTTCTCGGCGTTCAAGGCAACTTGGTGAGGATTATTGGCAATTTGGTATTCAACAGGACCCGAAGGCTGACATCCTGCAAAAGCAAGCAGGACAAATAACAGAAGAGGTAATACTTTTTTCATTCCAGTAGATATTTGGTGCAAAAATAGCTATTTTTCTATTGGATTCAGAAAAAAAACGTAATTTAGCCGACTAAATTCCCGTTTAGCGGGAAACAAAACGAGAACAAACATTACAAACAAATAAAAACAATTAAACATGAGTACTATCAAAGAATTAGAACCGAATGGCGTATGGAGGAATTTTTACAGTCTTACCCAAATCCCACGCCCTTCGAAAAAAGAAGCCAAGGTGATTGCCTTCATGAAACAATGGGGCGAAGAGCACGGCTTGGAAACCATCGTTGAAGAATGCGGCAATATCATCATTCGCAAACCGGCTACGCCTGGCATGGAGAACCGTCAAGGCGTCATCCTTCAGGCCCACTTGGACATGGTCCCGCAAAAGAACGCCGACAAAGTACACGATTTCGAAAACGACCCGATTGAAACCCGTATTGAAGGCGGTTGGGTGAAGGCCAATGGCACCACCCTCGGCGCCGACGACGGTCTGGGAGCCGCTGCCGCCATGGCAGTACTTGAGGCCACAGACTTTCAACACGGTCCCATCGAAGCCCTCTTCACCATCGATGAAGAAACCGGCATGACAGGAGCCAACAAGCTACAGCCCGGCCTCTTACAAGGCGACATCCTGATGAACATGGACTCGGAAACGGAAGGCGAACTTTATGTGGGATGCGCCGGTGGTGTCGACAACATTGGCACTTGGACGCCCACCTTCGAAGCCGTCCCCACTGGCATGAAAGCCTATCGTCTCTTCGTGAAAGGCTTGAAGGGCGGACATTCAGGCATGGACATCAACTTGGGTCGTGCCAACGCCAACAAGGTATTGAACACCATGCTGCTGATGGCTGCTGAGAAATACGGACTACGCCTCGCCACCATCGACGGCGGAAGTCTTCGCAATGCCATCCCAAGAGAAGCCGAAGCCATCGTCGTGGTACCGGCCGACAACACCATGGCATTCGAGAAATATGCCGCCGAGTTTGAAGCCATCACAAAAGAAGAATTTGCCGAAGTTGAACCCGAATTGGCCATCCTTTGTGAGCCTGCCGCCATGCCCAAACAGGTCATCGACGTAAAGACCCAAAATCAGATGTTCACTGCCATCGCCCGCTATCCCAACGGCGTCATCGCCATGTCGGAAGACTTCGAAGGCACCACTGAAACCTCCAGCAATCTGGCTACATGGAAGATGGAAGGCGGAAAGATCGTCACCGCTTCTCTGACCCGTAGCCTCGTCGACGCCGCTAAGGACAAACTCGCAGAACAAATCCGCAAGAACCTCACCGACAACGGTGCGGAGGCCTACTCCACTGGCGACTACCCAGGCTGGAAGCCCAACATCAATTCCACTATCCTTAACCTGATGAAGAAAGTCTATCAAGACAAATTTGGCAAAGAGCCTAAGGTAATGGTCATCCATGCCGGTCTGGAATGCGGTATCCTCGGATCGAAGTATCCGCATTGGGACATGGTGAGCTTCGGCCCCACCCTGGTGCATCCCCATTCGCCCGACGAAGCACTCCTCATCGAAAGCGTACAGCCTTTCTGGGACTTCCTCGTTGAAACCTTGAGAAATATCCCTGAAAAGGGCGTTGTCGCATAATTAACTAAATGTCAATTGTTTGTAAAAGGCGAAATCAAATTTGGTTTTGCCTTTTACATTTTTTTCAAGAAAAGTGTTGCAGCAAAGGAAATTCTTTGTAATTTTGCAGCCCAATTCAAAGGGTTTTTAGCGAAAAATAACAAATAAATAAGATAGAGAGATGAAGCGCACTTATCAACCTTCGAACAGAAAACGTAGAAACAAACACGGTTTCAGAGAAAGAATGTCAACGGCTAACGGCCGTAAGGTTTTGGCCCGCAGAAGAGCCAAAGGCAGAAAAAAACTTACAGTTTCTGACGAGTATTAATTTCAAGAAGCCGTTATATTTCTTATTTAAGGTAACAAGAAGGCGACCCCCATTAGGGAATCGCCTTTTGTTGTTTTTACATTTACGAAGTCGTTTTGTGGGGAAGTCTCCGCATTTATTTTTCACAACGGTAAATAATCTCCTCTCCCCTCCGAGCCAAACGCATCCGCTCACGCTGTTCCGCTGAAATCTCGTAGTAAACCCTGTCTTCTGTCACCTTGAATCCCGCCTTGCGTAGCACCTCGGCATAGTCGCGGCCGAACTGTCGCACATGATCGTATTGTCCGAACAAACGCTCACGTTCTTTCGGATCGGTGATACTCGGATCCTCGAAGGTATCGACATCGGGATTGATAGGCACCAACAGGATGGCCCATCCGCCTGGTTTTAGAATCCTCTTGATTTCCGAAAAAGCCTTGTTGGCGTCGTCGACATGCTCCAACACATGGTTGCATATGACCACATCATAGGTGTCGCTCGGCTGGTCGATGGCCGTCACGTCAAGATGCAGGTCGGCGATGGGCGAATCGAGGTCGGCAGTGGTATAATCGAGGTTCTTCAAAGCGCGAAAACGCTTCAAAAAAGGCTGCTCAGGGGCAAAATGCAACACCTTGAGCGACGCCGTAAAGAAATCGGTTTTCTCTTTCAAATAAAGCCACAACAGACGATGCCTTTCGAGCGACAAACACTTGGGGCACAAACGGTTGTCCATAGCCTTCCCATAACCATAAGGCAAAAACTTGCGGAAATGGCCGCCACACACCGGACATTCCACCTTGTTGCCGATGTAAAACGGGCGCACCAACAAGCTGAAAAGGTAACTCAACTTGATGAGCCACTGACGGGGGAATATCTTGGTGAATAAAGCAATCAATTTCTTCATTTTCGTATTATCGCATTTGATACTGCAAAAATAAGGAAAGAATCCCTATCTTTGCAAAAAAGTTTGAAAATGCAGTTTTCAATCATCATACCTGTCTTCAACCGGCCCCAGGAAGTCGACGAACTGCTTGAGAGCCTTTGCCACCAGACCGTCAAGGACTTTGAAGTCGTTGTGGTGGAAGACGGCTCGACGGAAAAATGCGACACTATTTGTCAAAAATACGCCGACCGCCTCCCCGTCAGCTATTACTTCAAACCCAACTCTGGCCCAGGCCCCTCTCGCAACTATGGCGCCGAACGTAGCCAAGGCAAATACCTTATCATCCTTGACTCCGACGTCATCGTGCCAGAAGACTATCTTGAAAACATCCAAGCCGAACTCGACCGCGAACCCTGCGATGCCTTCGGCGGTCCTGACCGTGCCCATGCCTCGTTTACACCCATACAAAAGGCCATCAATTATGCGATGACCTCGTTTTTCACCACGGGCGGCATACGGGGTGGCAAGAAAAAAATGGACAAGTTCTACCCTCGCAGCTTCAACCTCGGCATTAAGAAAAGCGTATACGAAGCTTTAGGAGGCTTCGCTCCCATGCGTTATGGCGAAGATATCGACCTAAGCACCAGGATTTTCAAAGGCGGTTACAGCTGCCGTCTCTTCCCAGATGCCTTTGTCTATCACAAAAGACGCGTCAGGTTCAGTTCGTTCTTCCGTCAGGTGAAACACTCGGGCGAGGCACGTGTCGTACTGAAAAACAAATATCCCGAAACCTTCAAACTCGTTCACCTCTTACCCGCCGCTTTTGTGGTCGGCAACCTGCTGTTGGTCCTGTTGGGCATCTTTCACCATTGGCTTTGGTTCTTTCCCATCTTATTCTATGCCACTTTGGTTTGTATTGATTCCCTCTTCAAGAACAAGAGCCTGAAAGTCGCATTGCTCAGCATCCCCGCCGCCTACTGCCAGCTTTTCGGCTACGGTACGGGATTTCTCGCAGCTTCCTACCGCGACATTCTTCATAAAAAACAAATTTCGCAAACAGAAAAATCGTAATTTCGCCGCATATTAATAACGTACCATGGGCTTGCTTAAATCCTTTCTCATCATCGTCCTGATTTTCTACGCTTTCAGCATGGTAGTCAGAATGCTTTTTAAGCATAAAATGAAAAAGCTCACCCGTAAAATGGAACAAGCTGTTAAAGACGAGACCGAAGCCACCCAAAAAACGCAAAACACGCCACATGTCGACCCAAACATAGGCGAATACACCGATTACGAAGAAGTTGAATAGAAAACCACCACATCATGAAAAATACTTTTTTCCAAAAGAACAAGAGCGCTCTTAGCATTATAGCAGCTATCGTCGCTTTCGCGGTCATCACCCTGGTGTATTTCAATCCCGTATTGGAAGGAAAACGCATCAAGCAACACGACATCGAAATGCACCTTGGCATGTCGCAGGAAATCAACCAATATCGCGAGGCCACTGGCGAGCAGACACTTTGGACCAACGCCCCCTTTGGAGGCATGCCTGCATGGAACATCTCCATCACGCCCAAAGGCAATCTTACCAACCCTATATACAAAGCCTTGTCTTTAGGATTACCCCATCCCATCGGTTCGGTTTTTATCAGCATGTTGGGGTTTTTCGTCCTGCTTTTAGTGCTCGACTGCGGCTTTTGGATCAGCTTCATCGGTGCCATAGCGTATGGCTTCACGTCCTACCTATTCATTGTAATAGGCGCAGGGCATAATGCCAAGGCTATGGCCATGGCCTACATGGCTCCCGTCATTGCTGGCGTCCTGCTTGCTTATAAAGGGAAATACCTATGGGGATGCCTGCTAACTGCTTTTGCCATGGCCTTTGAGGTCCGAACGGGGCACCTACAGATCACGTACTACCTGGCTTTGACCATCATCATCATTGTTATAGCGGAGCTTATCAGCGACATCATAAACAAAAGAATAGGCCATTTCATGAAAGCCTCTGTCGGTCTTGTCATCGCTGCCGTCATTGGCGCATTAACATGTTCCACCACGCTGTATGGCAACTACGAATTCGGCAAGGAAACCACGCGCGGCAAACCGGTACTGACCCGCAACGAAGACAACCAAACCAAGGGCCTCGACCGCGACTACATCACGCAATGGAGTTACGGCAAGGGTGAGACTTGGAGCCTGCTGATCCCCAATGCCAAAGGAGGCGCCTCGGCTTATATCGGCAGACAAAACCCCGCCCTCGAAAAGGCCGACAGGCAGTTCAAGGATAGCATAGCCCAAAGCAATGCCTATTGGGGCGACCAACCTGGCACCAGCGGCCCTGTATATGTGGGAGCCATCGTCGTCTTTCTATTCGTCTTGGGCGCTTTGACCGTGAAAGGCAAATTGAAATGGGCTTTGTTGACAGCTACCTTGCTTTCCATCCTACTCAGCTGGGGCAAGAACTTCATGGGCTTCACCAACTTCTTCTTGGATTACATCCCTGGCTACGACAAATTCAGGGCTGTCTCCATGACCTTGGTCATCGCCGAAGTATGCATGCCACTCTTGGGATTCCTAGGTTTAGCTGAAATTGCAAAAAGCCCAGAGAGCTTCAAGCAAAACATCAAAAAACTATACATCGCCTTTGGCATCACCGCGGGTATCTGTCTCTTGTTCTACCTGGCTCCGAAGGTCTTCTTTAACTTCCTTAGCCAAGGGGAAGCAGAACAGTTTGCTGCCATGATGAAAGGCAAAGATGGCGCTCTTTATGCCAACTTCGCTGCTCAGCTTGAAGATGTCCGCGTGGCCATCTTCCGCAAGGACACCCTACGAAGCCTGCTGTTCATCATCCTCGCTGCAATCCCAATCTTCCTTTATGGCAAGGGCAAACTGAAAGGCTACATCGCCTTCCCCATCCTCGCCGTACTCGTCATTGTCGACATGTTCCCCATCGACAAACGCTACCTCAACAACGACAAGTTCGTCAGCAAGCAGAAATACGACAAGCCATTCACTGCCTCCGCTGCCGACCAATACATCTTAGAAGACAACACCTTGGATTTCCGTGTAGCCGACATCACCAAGGACATGTTCAATGATGCCAGCACCTGTTATTTCCATAAGTCATTGGGCGGATATTGCGGAGCCAAGCTACGCCGCTATCAGGATGTCATCACGCAATACCTCAATGGCGAACTCAACCAACTCAGAGGGGCCCAAAGTGCTCCGGCACTCCTGCAGACGCTTGCGCAGCAAAAGGTGCTCAACATGATGAACACCAAGTACGTCATCTACAACCCCAATGCCCAGCCTTTTGAGAATCCTTTCGCCATGGGCAACGCATGGGCCGTCAATAACATCCGATGGGTTGACACCCCCAACGAAGAGATTGACGCCATTGGCGACACCGACTTGGAGCATACAGCCATCATCAACAAGGAATTCGAACAACAAGTTGGGAGCTATCAACTTACCGACAGTGTCCGCGGACAAATTGAATTAACCGAATACCTTCCGAACAAACTGTCATACAGCTTCAAGGCAAGTGAAGACCAGTTGGTTGTCTTCTCTGAGATTTGGACCGAACGAGGCTGGAAGATGTATGTGGACGGTCAAGAGCAGCCTTTGCTCAGAGCCAACTATCTATTACGTGCGGCTCTTATTCCAAGTGGCGAGCATGAAATCGTGATGGAATATGCGCCCAAGGCTTATTCGACCGGCAATGCCGTTTCGTTAGCCAGCTCCCTAATCATGATTCTGGGGCTGATCGTCGCACTCATTTTTACCTTTAAACCCAAGAAAGAGGAAAAAGCATGAAACGGGTTCTGATCATCACCTACTATTGGCCGCCATCAGGTGGCAGCGGCGTACAACGCTGGCTGAAGATGTCGAAATACCTTCCTGAAAACGGATGGCAACCCGTGATTTATACTACGGAAAACGCAGAATACCCCATTGTCGACCCTTCGCTGGAGAAAGATGTCGTCCCCGAGGCCGAAGTCATCAGGCGTCCCATTGTAGAGCCATACACGTTTTACAAACGATTCCTTGGCATCAAAAAGGAAGAGACCGTCAAGGCGGGCTTCATCGATGAAAAAGAAAAAAAGAAAGGCTGGAAATCGGACCTCTCGCTGTGGATTCGCGGCAATCTCTTTATCCCTGATGCCCGTTGTTGGTGGGTAAGGCCTTCGGTTCGATACCTGAAAGAATACTTGAGGGAGCACCCCGTTGATGCCATCATCAGCACGGGACCACCCCACTCCATGCACCTGATTGCCATGAAGCTGAAAAAGGAATTGGGCATTCCTTGGATTGCCGACTTCCGTGACCCTTGGACTGAGATCGATTATTACCAAGACTTGCATCTCTCACGCTGGGCCGACCGCAAGCACCACAAGTTGGAGCGCCAAGTGCTCACCCAGGCTGACAAGGTGGTCACCGTAGGATGGGACTGTGCCAGAAGCCTCGGCAGGTTGGGCAACAGGAACGTACGCGTGGTGCCCAACGGCTACGATTGGGAAATCGACGCCAACCAACAACCTGCACCATTGTCACAAGAGTTCACACTGACACATTTAGGCGTTGTCACTCCCTCTCGCAATACGCCTCAACTTTGGAACGCGTTGAAAGAGCTAAAAGAAGAAAACGCAGATTTTGGGAGCAACCTGAAAATCAGACTGGTCGGTCAAGTGGACCAATCTGTCACAGAAAGCCTGGAAGCCGCTGGCTTGAAGGGCAACACCGAGATCATCCCCTATATTCCGCACGACGAAATCTTACAGATGCAACAATCCTCGCAGGTATTGCTGTTGCTCATCAACAACACTCCCAATGCCAAGGGAATCCTGACGGGCAAGTTGTTCGAATATCTGGTCTCGGGCCGTCCCATCCTCTGCATCGGCCCTGAAGACGGCGATGCGGCGCGAGTCATCAGCCAAGCCAAAGCCGGAACAACCGTAGGATTTGATGACAAGGAGAAGATGAAAGCCGCCCTCAAAGATTGGTTCGAGAAATACAACCGGCAAGAATTAAGGGCTTCAACATCTGAATCCATACGCCAATTCTCAAGACAAAGCCAATGCAAGCATTACGTCGTTTTATTAGACGCCATCATTTCTAACCCTATTTAACCGTTTGTTTATGGAAGACCTGTCACATTATAATGCTGAGGGCAGCACCTTACGAAAAATGCAACTCCGCATCTTGGACATCCTTATCGAAATTGACAAAATATGCCGCAAGCACGATATTACATACTGGCTTGATTGGGGCACGCTATTAGGAGCGGTTAGGCACAAAGGCTACATCCCTTGGGATGATGACATTGACATTTCCATGCCATCAGAAGATTTGTCCAGATTCAAGGAGATTGCGCCCAAAGAACTGCCCGACAATCTTTTCATGCAAACAAAAGAAACCGACCCCAGCTATCGTTCACCGTTTTGCAAGGTCAGAGACCGCAATTCGTTTTTCGTCACCAAGCACGAGGATTTCACGAGGGACTACCAAAAGGGCTTGTATGTTGATATTTTCGAGATGGTACCCTACCCAACAGTCAACAAGAAGTTGCAGAAATTCATCATGCATTGGTATAAAAAGATCTACTTCTTCTTCTATGTCAAAAACGATGTAACACTAAAGAACCACATTGCCACCATCACCTTCCCCATTATGAAGTTGGGGTTGGATATCGTTTGGGGAATCTGCAACCTACGCAAAAAAGACAGGATGGGGCTTGAGAAACATTTTGCCCCAGGAGGCTCCTACACAAAAGACATGGTGTTCCCCATCAAAGACATTGAGTTTGAAGGGCACATGTTCTGTGGTCCTGCCCACCCAGAGCAGTGTCTCACAGAATCTTATGGAGATTACATGACATTGCCTCCAAAAGAAAAACGAATCAGTCATATTATTTATGTTGACATCAAGTAAACCATGGAAAAAGCATTGGTAATCGGAGGAAGCAACGGCATCGGTTTGGCCATTGCATTGGAGCTAAAGAAAAGAGGCCTTTCCGTTCATGTCGTCGACAAAGCAAGCAACGACCTGCTTGAGGGGAACGGCATTTCGTTTTGCCAAGCCAACCTAATGGACCCGGATTTTTCATTCTTGAATCAATTCAAAGACATTGATACACTTATCATTACGGCAGGATTTGGCAGAATCGCTCCTTTCGAGGACATTAAGGAACAAGAAATACAGAACAGTTTCCAGGTGAACAGCATTGCTGCAATGAGAATTCTGCATTTCTTCTATCCGATGATGAAACAAGGAAAAGCCTTCCATTGCGCCGTAATGGGAAGCATTGCAGGACTCGTCAGTTCACCGTTATTCGCCACATACGGTGCCACGAAAGCCGCCCTTTGCAAGGCCATTGAGAGCCTGAACATCGAGCTGGAGATGGCAGGCACACAAAACCGCATTCTGAACGTATCGCCAGGTTCCATCAAAGGCACAAGGTTTAACGGAGGCAACAACGATCTCAGCCTCACCCATGCCTTGGCAAACGATATCATCGACAAGATGGAACAGCGCCAAACCCTGTTCATCCCGCAATATGAGGAAGTGTACCAAGGCGTATTAGAACGCTATCACGACGACCCGCATTTATTCGGCCTGCAAAGCTATCAATACAAACAAGAAAGCGGCAGAACCAACAGCAAGCCACAGCTGAAGATCGGCTATTTGAGCGGCACTTTCGACCTGTTTCATATCGGGCACCTCAACCTATTGCGCCGAGCCAAGCAATATTGCGACTATCTTGTGGTGGGCGTCCATAAGGATGCATCACACAAAGGGAAAGAGGCTTTCATTTCTTATGAAGAACGCGTCGAAATCGTCAAGAGTATCAAGTATGTCGACAAGGTAATCCCGTCTGAGAAGGAAGATTGCGACGTATACCTCAAAGGCATCGTGAAATACGATTATTTGTTTGTGGGTTCGGATTACAAAGGCACAGAACGCTTCAACCGATACGAACAGATCTTTGCCGACACGGGAGTAAAGATTGTTTATTTCCCTTACACACAAGGCACTAGTAGCAGCCAACTCCGCGAAGCTTTGGCGGCTATAGGAAAAACAGTCAAACCATGAAAATCGCCATCATTTCCAGAGGAAAACCGACACCGAAATATCCGTTATATGGTATTTTTGAGTTCGATCAAGCCAAAGCCTTAGCTAAAAAAGGCATTGAGGTGGCTTTCATCGCCATTGATTTTAGGGCTTGGTCTTTCAAAAGGAAATATGGCTTGTTTAAATATGAATGTGAGGGAGTACGTGTTTATGAGCTTTCCTTACCGCTTAATGCATATCGGAAAGGAATCCCTTTCCTTCAAAGACTGCTTCTGGTTCCATTCAAAGCCATGGTCAAGGAATTTGGCAAGCCCGATATCATCCATGCGCATTTCTACTCCATAGCTGCCATTGCCAGCATACTGAAAAAGAAATATGGCATCCCCTTTGTCATCACCGAGCATAGCAGCAAACTCAATAAGCCCGCCACTGAAATCAGTGACTTGGACAAACGTCTTGCCACCAAAGCTTACCAGAACTGCGATCGGTTGATAACCGTATCAGAAGCGTTGCGCAACAACATCTTTAGGAATTTCGGTTACGATAGCATAGTTATACCAAACATGGTTGACAACCAATGTTTCCAATATCTTGACAAAGCAAAAAACGATGCGCCTTTTGTGTTTGTTTCCGTAGGAAATCTTATCCCTATCAAGGCTTTCGACAAGTTAATCGAGGCTTTCTCTCATGTGAAAGACGACGTCAAACTACTCATCATCGGCGAAGGCCCCGAACGGGAACGTCTCCAAAACCAGATTAAGAATCTTCGATTGGAAGCCCAAGTCAAGCTATTGGGACAGCTCAAACGTGATGAAATCAACAAAGTCTACCAAGAAAGCCATGTTTTCGTATTGGCTTCACAAAGTGAAACTTTTGGCGTGAGCTACATCGAGGCCATGTATGCCGGACTTCCTGTCATCGCCACCCGTTGCGGTGGGCCAGAGTCTTTTGTTGATGATAGTAACGGTTTGCTTGTACCCGTAAACGATACAACT
Organism: Bacteroidales bacterium UBA1204; assembly: GCA_002310075.1. Next base: position 16,039 of record DBXU01000129.1, read on the forward strand.
GCACTCGCCGATGCGATGCAAACGGTACGCCAAAACTATCAAAAATACAATCCAAAGGAAATTTCAGACAATTGCATCTCGCAATTCTCACCTGAAGTCATCGCAGAAAGAATCATCCAATCTTATTCTTTCTGAGAACCCTATCCACCAGATCATTCACCGATTGAGAGACTTTCAGCTTATAGATTGCCGTCATGCCAACGGCAAGGAATAGCATTGTTTTCAAGGCGGCATCGATGGTCAAACCGATGATTGGCTTGTCAAAAAGCTGGGTGAATAACGGCGTAAAAGTGCTTGTCCATAACCAATTGAGCGCAAATAGGACGAGAATCACAACCGCAACGGGCAACAGCTTCTTTGACATGGGTTGAACACCTATCTTCCACCTGATGAAGGCCACCAACAAGATGAAATAGACGAGATACGATGCCACTTGAGCCAAAGCGCCACCGTTGATGTCCCATTTTGGCACCAACCAGGCGTTCAGTCCGATAGACATGGCAGCCAGCAGAATGGTAAAGATCAAGGAATAATAATAGTATTTGGAATAACTCAGAACCGTGGTCGACACACCAAGGGTGGAATAGACGAGACGACTCAACGACAAGATCAGAACAGCCCACTTGCCCAAACGGTAGACATCGCCATTGGGTAGCAAATCAAAGATATAATCAATATTGATCCAAATGAGGAAAAACACGAATGTACCGGCAATGAACTGGTGCAGTGCCACAGTCTTGCACAAGAAGTCAGCTTGTTTCACATCCTGTTTGGCCATGGCCTCGGAGATATGTGGTCTCGAAATGGCGCCCAAAGAACGGTATGGCATCTCAACCAAAGCCGCGATATTAGTAGCTATGGTGAACACACCAGCTAGATGGAAGCCCGTCTTACCTGCCACGAAGAACTTGCTCAACATTGGAATCACATTGCCTGCCAAAGCCGCTGTAATCATGAACAAGGTGTAAAACAAAAAGTCGCGTTTCAGCTCCGGCTTGATGTAGTCCCATTCAATCTTGAAAGAGACCCGCTTCAAAGAGAGCAAATAGATGATGTTGATAAGGGTGGCGAGGCCATAGAACACACAGAAAGCTATGATGACACCATCAAAATCAATGACTTTGTAAAAATACAGAAGATATACCACCAAGGTAGCCACCCTCAATCCCACCTCACGGATAAACTTGGGCAGCACGATTCGCAGCAAAAGATTGCTATTTGTCTCAAAGACAGAGATATATAGCATAAAAAACGCCAACGGAATAACGAAGTTGACGTATTTTGCAAACAAATCAGCACCCACTTCAGCATCTTTCGTGAAAAAATCTACAATGGCACCCTTGAAAAGGAAAAATGCAATCAAGAAGAAAGCAAAACCTATCAGTGGAACCAGCAGCGTCCAGCCAAAGAAGCCGTGGTCGCGATGCTCCTCATCCTTGAAGAAAGGATAATAGCGCATGGCGGATGAATTGGTACCCAACTGTGCCAATCCACCAAAGAGCAACGAGCATTGCAGAAGGATGTCGATAAGGCCGATCTGTTCAGGCTGAAGGGCTTTCGTCTGGATGAAGAAGGTAGTGACGATGCCCACTGCCACCCCGATATAGGTGGCAATGGTGCCCTTGATGCTTTGTCGTGCCACAATGCCCATGCGCTTATTCCCCTTCTATCTTCAGATAATCGTCATCTGTGCTCTTACGTTCGTATTCGACATAATCCTCGTAAGCGCCGATGATCAAATCATAATCCTTGCACTGCTCTTCCAAGTTTTGAATCAAGGTGTTCTGCTCTTCAATTCTCTTCCTCAGTTCGTCGATGCGGTTTTGGCGGTATTCATTGGCAGCCTGATAAGTCTGGATATGCTTCCTCAGGTCCTCGATAACGATTTCCTTACGGCGGTTCTGCGTCTCCGTCTCACTCAGCTGCATCGTTCGTTTACGTATGCCCGAATTCAGGTCGTTGCCAGCCAAAATCAAGATGGCCACCACCCAGATCCAAAGCATGAGGATGATGAGCGTTCCAATGGATCCGTACAGTGCGTTGTAGCGTGAGAAGTTGGAGATATATGTATTGAAAGCCACGGTACCCAGTACAAACAAGGTGGTGGCGAGGATAGTACCTGGACTGAAGATGATAAACTCACGGTATTTCTTGCCTTTGTGTCTGGGGTGTTTCAGTTCCACCCTATAATGCTCTTTGTATTTCACATTGCCGAAATAATACAGCAAGGCGATGCCGAAACAAAGCGCGAAAACACCAATCACCCAACGCAAGACACTGAAGAGGAAAAAGGTAAAGGTACCTCCTTGGATGATCTCGTGAGTCACCAGATACTTCAAAGCCATGCCACCCAAGGATATCAAGAGGACGGAAACGACCATCAGTGCTCCGATAATCACCAACATGACGATGGCAAAGAGGCGCTGCTCAAACCAGTCGCGAAGGTTCAATTTCTTGCTGCGGAGATAATTGGCGTAAACATTGCGGAAGCCATTAAAGAAGGCCACCACGCCACTCGACCCGAAAACAATACACAAGATAATACTTATCGACAGCAAGCCGTCGTGGGGCTGGTTCATGATGCCATCGATGGTCTCTGTCACAAAATCGAGTGTTCCCGAGGGGATGAGGAAGTCGTTGATGAGCATCATCACACGCTCATAGAGATGCGGGATCGGGATGTATGGAATCAAAGTAAAGAAAAACAGGATAAGCGGAAAGAGCGCCACGAAGAAATTGAACGCCACGCCTGCGGCACGATCGACTGTACGGCCTTTAGTGAACAATTTGACAAAGTCACGGACAACATCCAGAAACGGTAGTCTAGTGCCAGGAAAACGCACCCTACGAAGATAGTTGTCATCACGGTTGTACCATGCCTTGGCTGCATCAATCTTCGCGTTGACCCACAGCTTCAACTTTCCGTCTTTCTTTTCTTTTTCTGCCATCATTCTTAATGAATTAACTTGCAAAAATAATGGTTTTATTGCAACAAGCCCACAAAAATCGTAATTTTGCAGCATGAAAAACGAAGAAACCATCTCACACGAGGGCATCGTGACCAAGATCACAGACGACGAATTGGAAATCAAGATACTGGCACAAAGTGCTTGTGCTGCTTGTCACGCCAAGAGTGCCTGCGGAATGGGTGAACAAGCCGAAAAGACCCTTACCGTTCCAAAGCCCAAGGACAAAGAATTTGCGCTCAACCAAAAAGTCAATGTCAAGATGGCCATCGGACAGGGCAACAAGGCCGCTGTCTTGGCTTATCTTTTGCCCATCATCCTCCTTTTAGCGGTGCTTTTCGTCTGCATCGGTCTCGGGCTGGGCGAAGGCCTCTCCGCCATCATCAGCTTCATCTCGCTTGTACCTTATTATATCGTCCTTTACCTACGACGCGACAAGCTGAAGAGACAATTCGAGTATACCATCGAATAAAAAAGCGAATTTTTTTCTTTTGCAAAAAAAGGAGATTCCGTATTTTTGCAAGTTCTAAAAATTGAAACAAACTCAAAATTCTATACAAATGAGTAATACTTTACTAATTTCCTTAGCGGTTCTCGGAATCTTGGGCGGCATTCTTGCCGTGGTTCTGTACTTCGTAGCACAGAGGTTCAAGGTGGAAGAGAACCCTTTGATTGATGAAGCGGAGGCTTGTCTGCCTGGCGCCAACTGCGGCGGCTGCGGCTTCGCTGGCTGCCGTGCCTTGGCCGAGGCTTGTGTGAAACAAGCCGCCGAAAAAGGCAACATCGACGGCCTGGCCTGCCCTGGCACCGACATGAACAAAGTGGCTGCCGTGTTGGGTCTGACCGCTGGCACCTTCGAGCCCAAGATCGCCGTGGTGCGTTGCAACGGCAGTTGCCAGAACTCTCCCTCCAAGGTACATTATGAAGGCGCCGACATTTGTGCTTTCGCCAACACACTCTATGCCGGCGAAGGCGGCTGCTCGAAAGGCTGCTTAGGCCTTGGCGACTGCGTGAAGAAGTGTAACTTCGACGCGTTGCACATCGACAAGGAGACGGGATTGCCCGTCGTCGACCCCGACAAGTGCGTGGGTTGTGGCGTCTGCGCCAAGACCTGCCCTCGTGGCATCATCGAGGTGCGTCCGCGTGGCAAGAAAGACCGTCGTGTCTATGTGTGCTGCTCCAACACCGACAA
>DBXU01000129.1:20247-21046 GCA_002310075.1 Bacteroidales bacterium UBA1204
TACATCGACCCGGCCAAGTGCAAGGCCTGCGGCAAGTGCGCCAAGGTATGTCCGCGCGGCTGCATCCACACTGTCAACTTCCCAGCTCCCAAGCCAGAACCCAAAGCTCTGGAAGGCACCGAGCCGGCCGTCAAGATCGAGCCTCAAGCACAACCTGTGGAAGTGAAAACTGAAGTTAAACCTGAAAACACCGTCACAGCATGAACCCGATAAAGACCTTTAAGAAGGGTGGCGTACATCCGGAAGAGAACAAGCTTTCGGCAGAGCTGCCTATACAAGACTTCCCGATGCCCAAGCAGATCATCGTCCCGTTGGGACAATGCCTCGGCGCACCGGCTGAATGCATCGTCAACAAAGGCGACCGCGTGCTGACGGGTCAGCTCATCGGCACCGCCAAGGGCTTTATCTCAGCCAATGTCCACTCGCCCGCCACCGGCACCGTCGCCAAAGTCGACGTGGTGATGGACCACACAGGCTACTACAAGCCCGCCGTCTTCATCGACCGTGAGGATAACGACGAATGGGCCGAGGGCATCCTCGTCACCGACGAGCTGCTCACTGACATCAAGTTAGACTCCAAGCAGATTATCGACCGCGTGAAGGACTGCGGCATCGTCGGTATGGGCGGCGCCACCTTCCCCACCCATGTCAAGCTGATGGTACCTGAAGGCAAGAAAGCCGAATATGTCATCATCAACGCGGCTGAATGCGAGCCTTACCTGACTTGCGACTACCGCCTGCTCCTCGAGAAAACACAAGAGTTCCTCATGGGTGTCAAGATCCTCATGAAGGCTGTCAA
>DBXU01000129.1:21097-22994 GCA_002310075.1 Bacteroidales bacterium UBA1204
ACCATCAACGAGCACAAGGACTTATATGCTGGCATCGAAGTGCAGCCTCTGAAGACCAAATACCCACAAGGTGGTGAAAAACAGATCATCAAGGCTATCACGGGTCGTGAGGTGCCTTCGGGCAAGCTGCCCATCGAGACGGGTTGTGTCGTGGTCAACGTTGCCTCGACATACGCTGTCTACGAAGCCGTGCAGAAGAACAAGCCCTTGATCGAACGTATCGTTACCGTTACAGGCAAGTCGGTCAAAAAACCAGGTAACTTCCGTGTGCGCTTCGGTACCCCTGCCGACCTCCTCATAGAGGCCGCTGGTGGTCTGCCCGAGGACATTACTGATGTCATCAACGGTGGACCCATGATGGGCAAGAGCGTGTCGGTCACCAACTTCCCGTGCATCAAAGGCACGTCGGGCATCCTGCTGATGACCCTCAAGGAAGCGCAAGACCGTCGTCAGACCAACTGCATCCGCTGCGGACGTTGTGCCATCGCCTGCCCCATGGGCTTGCAGCCTTTCCTGCTCCACAAATTGGCCAAGCAGAACAACTTCGACGAGACCGAGAGCAACCATATCATGGACTGCATCGAATGTGGCTCCTGCGAGTTTACCTGTCCCGCCAACATCCCGCTGCTGGACTACATCCGTTACGGCAAGGCCAAGACCGGTGCCATCATTAAAGCTAGAAATCAAAAATAAAAGACCATGAATAAATACACAATATCAGGTTCGCCGCATGTGCATTCGACGGAAAACACGAGGAAGATCATGTATCGTGTGCTCCTCGCCCTGCTTCCCGCCTTGCTTGTGGCCATTTACTATTTCGGCTGGTATGCGCTCCGCCTGACCATCGTCACGGTGGCTGCTTGCATGCTGACCGAATGGCTTATTCAGAAATTCCTTATCAAAGGCCCTTTGACCATCAACGACGGCTCGGCCGCACTGACGGGTGTGCTGCTGGCCTTCAACGTACCTGCCAACCTCCCCATCTGGATGGCCATCGTGGGTAGCGTCGTAGCCATCGGCATCGGCAAGATGGCCTTTGGCGGCTTGGGCAAGAACCCCTTCAACCCCGCCCTAGTAGGCCGTGTGTTCATGCTCGTGTCGTTCCCGACCGCCATGACGACCTGGCCGCAGGCCGCTCCTATCTTCAAGGCCGGATTCTTCACCGATGCCGTCACGGGTCCCACCCCGCTCGGTCTCTTGAAAGAATCAGGAGCCTCATCGCTCGATCACGCACAATTCATCGACATGGTGCTGGGCAACCGCGGCGGCGCCTTCGGCGAGGTCTGTGCCATTGCCCTGTTGCTTGGTGCCATCTACCTCATCTGCCGCAAGGTCATCGACATCTGGACGCCGCTGAGCATCCTGCTCACCGTATTCATCTTCACAGGCATCTTTTACCTCATCAACCACGATGCGTACATCGCCCCGTGGTACCATTTGGTGTATGGTGGTCTCATCCTCGGTGCCTTCTTCATGGCTACCGACATGGTGACCTCGCCTATGACGATACGAGGCAAACTCTTGTTTGGCTTCGGCATCGGTGCCATCACGGTCATCATCCGTCTGTGGGGTGCCTATCCCGAAGGCGTCTCGTTCGCCATCTTGATCATGAACGCTTTCACGCCGCTCATCAACAAGGCCTTCAAGCCAAAAGTTTTCGGTGTTGTCAAACCCTCTAAAAAGTAAACGCCATGGCTAAGAAGAAAGAATCCACATTGATTAATATGCTCGTTGCCCTGCTCGTCATTACGGCAGTTTCGGGCGGTGTGCTCGGCCTGGTGTATGGCATGACCAAAGACGCCATCGCCGAGGTCGACCAGAAGAAGAACGAAGCAGCCATCCAAGCTGTGTTGCCTTTGGAGGGTGAGATTACCTATAAGGCCGACACGATGCAATT
>DBXU01000124.1:0-4037 GCA_002310075.1 Bacteroidales bacterium UBA1204
AAGCTGACCGTGCCGCTCACCTGCCAAATGCCACGCGAACGCTTGCGGTCGTAATGGCCCACATCACCGAAACCGATTTTAATCATTGCACGCTCTACCTTTTCGGGAAGTTCCACCTTGCCGTGCAGCTCGCGGAGATAAGTGCGGTGCGACACCACAACGGGCAGCTTCAAGGCCGTCTTCAGCGGGAAATAATGCAGGTTGAAGCGCAGCGTCTTCGGGATAGAGCGGATGATGTTGAAGAAATCGAACGAGGTCATAGCCTTTTGGATTTATGGTGCAAAAATAAAAAAATAATGGTTTTTTTCTACTTTTGCTCGTCAAACCATTCAAAAAGGCACCGGATCATGAAGAAGTCCACCCTGTTGTTGCTACTTTTCGGCCTGGGTTTTATCCATCATGCTACAGCCCAAGAACGCGCCATCATCCAAGGCTACTGTAAGGACGAAAACGGCAAAGTCATCGAAAACGTGAGCGTTTATGCGCATGACTCGTTGTTGATCGCCATAACCGATGAGCATGGCAGCTTCACGTATGCCCAGGCCAAGTCAGGTGAAAAACTCCGTTTTGCCCACATGGTTTATGAACCTGCTGTTTATACCATAAAGGAAAAAGACCTGAACGGCAAGCCTCTCAATATCACCATGAAAACCAAGAGCCATGAGCTGCTTGAGGTGGAAGTGATGGCCAATGCGCCCCACATTGCCTTCGACAACCCCGTGATGAGCGTCCTTGACTATGTGATTTGCGACGATGGCATCTATATGCTGGCTTATCGTCGCAGAAACTCCACCCTACTCCACCTCTCTTACGAAATGGACACGCTTCACGAACTGAAAATCTCTTCAGAATATAAGAATGTCTTCAAAGACTTTTACGGTTTCGTTCACGTCATCAGCCAGGACAAAGCCTGTCAAGTGAGCTTTACTGGTTTCAGCCAAGGAAAAAAGGAAGAAATGTATCTGCTTCCGCCCATATCCATCTCAAGGTTTTACGAACTGTATGGACCCATCATCACCGCTTCCGATAGCGTGGTCATCACGGGACGATATGCTCTATACGGCCTTGAACAATACTATTACTGCGTTACACCTGTCGCCGACACCATCTATATGCTTCATCATATCGTGGACGAGGAACGCCGAGACGACCTATTGTCAATGACGGGAAGGCATGGAGGCGGTCTTGACAAATATACAACCTACATGTTGAGCCTATACCCCAAGCTCTATTACATCTTCAATCCAATTTTCGGCATCGACAACAAGTTCTATCTCTTCGCCTACACCGATTGCGAAACCATCATCTTTGACGCTGTCGGTAACGAATTGGAACGACATCCTCTGACTTTCCACATGAGCAAGAAATGGGACGGCAAATTGGAAACAGACAAGCGTTGGAAGAAAAAGATGATGGCCGACGAAGCCAGAAAGGAGTTCTATAGCTTTTTCGTTGACGACGGGCTGTATACCATAATGCACATCGATTTGAAGACAGGAACAGCTTCGCCTGTTATGGATCTTAGCGGTTATCCCTTTGCGGAACTGATGCGCGTCCACGATGGTGTGTTATACTTCATTTATCCCACAGGCGTCAATCGGAGAAAAGCTTTATATCAGGTGAGGATTGAATAGGCTTTCGGAATGATTTTTGTAGCAATTCAAGTATATTCCCCACAAAAATCTCCTGCTTATGAAAAAGAATGTTACCCTTGCTTTGCTATTGCTTTTCTTTTGCTCCATCCTCTTCGCCCAAACCAAAACCAAGGTCTACGGCAACCTCAATGTGGAGAATGTAAACATCAGCATCGTCAACACGCCATATGGCACCAGCAGCGATGCCAAAGGGCGTTATGAATTGCCCATCTATGAACGCTCAGCGACCGTCAACTTGTATTATTCCTGCATCGGCTATCAAGATACGGTGGTAAGCCTCACGCCAAGACAGTTGCAGCGCGATTCCATCAACGTCAGTTTCAGAATGCGGAAGATGAGTTATGACCTTCAAGAAGTAGGCGTTACGGCAAGTAGCGATTTTTACAGAACAGGAATCAATCGTAACATTACGGACATGGCCTTCTTGGACGGGAACATCTACCTGCTCGAAAACAAGCCCAAGACCTCCACAATGGTCGTTCTTGACACTGAAGGTGGCGAACTGGCTCGCAAGGACTTCGACCAGCTTTTTGAGAAACTGCACATCGACGCTTTCAACGACCTTATTCTTGTCGGGCAGGACAGTTGCTTGCAGGTGTATCTTGACGTGAAGCAGATCATCCAGCCTGTTTCCACCTTTTCGCGGGATGACTATCGCAACAAACTGTTGAAAATCGTATGCGAGTACAACGGTGCATACATCGTCAAGACCATTATAAATGACAGGGGTATTTACTGGCTCAAATACAACCACGGAAAAAGCCAGGACTTCTATTATGTGATGAAAGACGGTTCGATGGAGAAACCCCAACACCTATGTAGTTTCATCGATACCGTAGGCTACCGCGCCTGCCAGTCGCAATGGATGGCCATCCAAAACGAATACCACCAAGCGACGATGGAAAATGACGGCATCGACCTCATCAATTTGGAAATATGGGATGGCAATTTGATGCGTTTGGTTGAAACCTCATCCTTGCTAAGTAAGATACAATGGTATTGTTCCATGATGGCCAAAAAGGAACTCCAGATTGTCCCCTTGAAAGTCAATGGTTTGCTTCAATTCGTTGGTCTTGACAACCGCGAAATCGTGGAAATCGGCCCCGACTTCAAAGTGGCAAAGAGGCAGCCTCTGAAAATCACTTCGGGAGAGAAGTTTTTCAAGAACGAGTTCCTCACCGACAAAGCCACAGGCAAAACCTATGGTCTCTTCGTGGAGAACGGAATGAACCACATCGGCCTCTACGACCCCGAAGCGGGCACTGTCGGCATGGGACAAAAAGCCAGCAAGAAGATTTATCCAAGGGTATTCAAGGTACATGGCGGCTATGCCTACAGCGTGTTTTTCGACTCGGGGAGCAATCGCGGAGTGATTAGTCGGGTGAAGATAGGATAAAATCTCTACCTTTGCGGCATGAAAACTATCTTCAGACTAAGATACGACAGCCGCTGGGGCGAGGAACTGTTCCTCACGGGAAACAGCACGGAATTGGGCCTTTGGAACCCTAATAAGGCCGTGAAAATGGAATATGTGGGGCCTGGGATTTGGTCTGTGGAAATCGACGGAACGCCGATGACCGAATACAAATATTTCATCCGCGAGAACGGACAAATTCACTGGGAGGATGGCCCCAACCGCATTTTGCCCGAGGGCAAAGACCGCATTTGGGATTGGTTTGGCCTCACCGAAAGGCAAACGATGCGAGGCGTGGCCGTGCCGTTGTTCAGCCTGCGCACTGAGGAAGATTTCGGCATCGGAGAATATGCTGATTTGCCAAAATTGGGCGACTGGTGCGTGGACAATGGCATGAAAATCATACAAATCCTGCCCATCAACGACACAACAGCACACTACGATTGGGGCGATTCCTATCCCTATAATGCCATTTCGGCATTTGCGTTGAACCCTGTTTACCTCAACCTCAAGCAATTGGGCATCAAGGAAGACGCGAGCCTCAAACGAACAAGGACAATGCTCACCAAAGAGGAATCCATCAATTATCCCAAGGTACTGAAAGCCAAATGGAAGTATTTCCAAACCGCTTTCGAGCAGCAATGGGAATCGCTGAAAGGCACCGCTGAATACCAACAATTCGTCAAGGAAAACGAAGATTGGCTCCTCGACTATGCCCAATATTGCGCCGAGCGAGATGGCAACAGCACGGAGATCCATCTCTTCCTGCAATATCACTGCGACAAACAACTGCGCGAGGCGGTCAAGGCATTGCATGACAAAGGCCTGCTGCTGAAGGGCGACATCCCCATCGGGGTGAACCCTTCAGGCGTGGACGTGAAATCACATCCCGATTTGTTCAACCTTGATGTGCAAGTCGGTGCACCGCCCGATGACTTTTCCGCAGAAGGACAAAACTGGGGCTTCCC
>DBXU01000124.1:4076-5287 GCA_002310075.1 Bacteroidales bacterium UBA1204
CAACGCCGCCTGCAAGTGATGGCTCGCTATTTCGACGCTTACCGCATCGACCATATCTTGGGTTTCTTCCGCATCTGGGAGATCCCAAAGACAGCCAAATCAGGGCTACTCGGACACTTTTCTCCTGCCCTGCCCTTAAGCGCAAAAGAAATCGAAGGCCAAGGCTTTCATTTCGTCAAAAGCAAGCATGTGAAGAAAGGTGTGGACACCCTTTTCATCCCGGCACCCAACGAGAAAGACAAATACATCCCGCGCATCGAACTGCACAAAACCAAAGTCTATCAAACGCTCAGTGAGGAGCAAAAACAAGCCATCGATGGCATCTACGAGGACTTTTATTTCCATCGCCATACCGAGTTCTGGAAACAGAAAGCCTTGGAAAAATTGCCTGCTTTGGTCAATGCGACTCCAATGGTTGCCTGCGGCGAAGACCTNNCTCGGCATGATTCCCGCCTGCGTGCCTGAAGTGATGCAGGAGCTGGGCATCATGAGCCTGGAAGTGCAGCGCATGCCCAAGGTGTTTGGCCATCCATTCGTGCAGACCGAGGACCTGCCCGAAAACTGCGTCTACACCACGGGTACCCACGACATGCCCACCTTGCGCGGCTGGCTGGCCGAAGACCGTGTGCGCACACGCCAGTTCCTCGACAGCCTCGACCTCGACGACCGCAAAGTCACCGCCAAGACGCTCAATAAAATCATGGAAAAGCACCAAGACAGCCCCTCGAAATGGAACATCTACCCTTTGCAAGACCTGCTTGACTTGAACGAAAAGAATTGGTCACCCAACCCTGCGGACGACCAAATCAATGTCCCCGCCAACGCCAAAAACCAGTGGCGGTGGCGGATGAAAATGTCGTTGGAAGCACTTTCCTATTGAAAAAAAGCAGTATCTTTGCCTAAAATCAAATCAACATGAAATTCAAATCCTACAACCATAGCGAAGCTGCTCTCAACGAGCGCATTGCACTGATTGTCAATGCTGAGAAGAAGAAGGGCGGCGAGAAAGAAGCCTTGCGCACCATCTTCCAAAGCATCGACTTCACCACCTTGGAAGCCTTCGACAACGAAGCCAAGATCAAAGACTTCTGCGACAAGGCCTTAGCCTTCCCGAAGCAGAAACCACACCTCAGCGTGCCCGCCATCTGCATCTACAGCCCCTTTATCCGTCAGGCCAAGAAACAGCTTGAAGGTAGTGGCATCCGTGTGGC
>DBXU01000011.1:0-14914 GCA_002310075.1 Bacteroidales bacterium UBA1204
ATCTTCCGCGAGGAAATCGGCAAGATTAAGAGCCCGATGATCGAGAAAGTGCGTGGTAAAGGCCTGTTGAACGCCGTTATCATCAAACCCAAAGACGGTAAAGAGGCTTGGGACGTGTGCCTCAAGATGCGCGATCTCGGCCTACTGGCCAAGCCCACCCATCAGCACATCATCCGCTTTGCTCCGCCTTTGGTCATCACCGAGGCTGAGCTTCGCGAAGCCATCGAAATCATCAAGAAGGCCATCGCCTCCTTCGAATGATGAAACGAATGAAAAAGCCCACCGTTTGGTGGGCTTTTTTTATTTGATTGGGATTTCCTTGAAGATGGTCTCAACGGCATCCTCGTATTCCTTCAGCGCATTGATTTTCTTGATTTTCCGCCAAACCACCTGAGGCTCCTCAAAGCTGTTCATCAGATATGACCACAGCTCCTTCATGCGCCCCAACACCTTGGGGTTGCCACCGGCATGGCGCAGGCGATCTTCGTATAGGTCGAGGACGTAATTATGAAGGCGTTCCGTTTTGTCATCTGTGTCTGCTATATCGTTTTTAATCTGTTCAGCCAAAAAAGGATGGGCCAAAATGCCTCGTCCCAACATAAACTGGTTCACTGGTTGCACGGCATTGCTGATGCGGTTAAAACTTTCCACCGAAACGATATCCCCATTATACACCAATGGCGCATTTATGGACGGCACCAAGGCCCTAAAGCGTTCCACGTCGGCTTCACCCTTGTAAAGCTGTTTTCCGATGCGAGGATGGATGATTAATTCGCTCAAAGGATACTTGTTGAAAATAGGGATGATGGCGTCAATCTCTTCTGGGCTGAAATATCCCAAGCGGCACTTCACACTGAACTTGGTGTCGATTTCGTCGAAAACCCTATCCAGCATAGTCTCTACCTTGTCGGGATAGGGAAGGAGGCCGCATCCTCGTTTCTTGTTGGCCACGCGGGGAAACGGACAACCCATGTTGAGATTGATTTCCTTGTAGCCTAGCTGCTGGCATTGCTTGGCGAAACGCAGGATCTCCTCGGCGTCGGTGCTGAGAATCTGGGGCGTTAGTGTTTCCACGTTGTTGTATCTCGGGTCGATTTCCTCACCTTGCAGGTTTTTGGCGTGTTCTTCTTTATGAATACCCGTAAAGAAAGGCGTATAGAATTTGTCGACGCCGCCGAAATGCCGCTTAAACACGTTCCGAAACGGCGCGTCGGTGATGCCTTGGAAAGGGCCTAAGGAAAGCACTGGTTGGCTCATCTTTTCCTCGTGCTGGTTTTGGTGGCCTTTCGGTTTTTCCCGAAGTCTAAGATTGATTTGGCAATCCATGTGATGAGCAGCACAAAGGTGAGATATACCGCAATGCGGCTGAGATAGTCGCCATGCTTGGCGTAGAAGGTCACCTTGTCATTGGCTTTCAAGGTTTCTCGGATGGCATCGGACACCCAATATTGAGTTTGTTGCAGCACGTCGCCGCGTTGGTTGAAGAATCCAGACCTTCCCGTGTTGGCTGACCGCGCGATGCACCGACGATTCTCGATGGCACGCAACTTGGAAAATTCGAAATGCTGCTTGTAACCAGGCGTATCGCCCCACCAACCATCATTAGTGATGACGAAGAGCAAATCAGCACCTTTCTTGCAGAATGAGCCGACGTATTCGCCGAAGGCTGATTCATAGCATATTGCCACACCCGCTTTGTGGTCGCCAAAGGCCATGACTTTTGACTCGGGGTCGGTTTTCAAGGTGCCACGTGCAATGCCCATGGTAATGCTGAAGTTTTTCAGGAACCCCATCCATTCGGGAATGGCCTCCACACCAGGTGTGAGCTGCGATTTGTTGCGGTATTGCATGGCGTCTGCGTCAATGAGAAGGGCGGAGTTGTGGCAATAGTAGTATTTGTCGCTATCGCCGATTTGTCGTGCAGGGAAGTCGTTTTCCATGCCTTGAGGCACCCATTCGTAGGTGGTGCCGCCTATGATGAAAGCCATCTGGGGAAAACGTTGGATGTAGTCGTGAAGTGTATTCAATGCACGAGCATCTTGTGTTTTGTCAAGCCAGATGCCTTCTTGTATGGCCGATTCGCTGCTAACTACAAATCGGGTGTTAGGCGTTACCAAAGGCAATGACAAATTGATATTGTTTTGTATGACTTGTGCATCAAACTGATGGTCAAACTGCTCATTCCAGGGGTCGCAATTCTGCTGCACGACGATGACTTCGGTTTCCTTGCCTTGGTCTTCATAGTGCTTATAAATGTAAGTACTGAAGACGATTGGCAGAAGGAGAAGTGCTGCCTCGGCGCCGATATTGATAAAAAGAGGCTTTGTTTCTCTTGACTTGAAGAACTGGATAATATTGGCAATCATTATGTTGACCAACAATATCCAGAGCGTACCTCCGGCCACACCTGTGTATTCGTACCATTGGATCCATTCGTGGTGGGAGGAGAATACGTTACCCAAGTTGAGCCACGGCCATTTGGCAGCCCATAGGTAGGTAAGTAACTCGAAAGCCATCCAATAGGGGATGAGAATGAAGTTGCCCCAAGGTTTATTGAACACTTTTTTCTTGGTGAGGTGGAACACGTTAAACACGATTGCCATAAACAACGCGTTCAGTACCCATGCGGCGATGGCGGCAGGAGTGGCATTCCAAACCCACCAGGTGGTGGCCACGTTCCATAGTAGGAAGGTTAGGAATGAGAGCCAAAACAACTTGCCTTTTTCGCCATGGGCGATGCGGTCTTCAAGTAGCAACAAAGGGACGAACCCGATGAACACCAGCGGTGCGATGCCCCATGTGGGCCATGCAGCCGTGAGTAAACCTCCACTTAAGATTGCTAGTAGTATATTGCGTGTTTTCGGCCCCCGATCTTGTCGAACCTTAGCGTTCTGTTTTTTCACTTTCTTCTGTGCCATGATGGTTTTCTGTAATTTCGTGCAAAGGTACGGTTTTTTGTCGGTGGGAGGTCATTTGTTGGTTTTCTTGTGACAAAAAAAGCCAGACGATTGTCTGGCTTCTTCTGGTGGTACCGACGGGAATCGAACCAGTGACACGAGGATTTTCAGTCCTCTGCTCTACNNTACCAACTGAGCTACGGTACCTCCGTATTTGCGCCTGCAAAAGTACGACAAATTTCTTTTCCGACAAGAAAAAAAAGAAAAAAGTAGTTTTTTTTTATTTTTTAAATTTGTTTGTTGTTGTGATTCAGGCATTTATAAAATTGTCATTAATATGAAGGCAATAAAAACTTGTTCGTCGCGATAAAAAATCGGATATTTGCAAGCTCAAACGACACATCCTAATTAATTGAAAAAAACGGAATTCATAGCATGAAAGTTTCTTCGTTGAAAGGTATAATGCTTGTCATCATAATGCTTGTCTTGGGTCAAAGCGTTTATGCCCAGGCAGACGTGAATTCGCCTTATTCCTTGTTTGGCGTGGGTCAGGTTAAGAATAAATCGATGAATGTCAGGCTTAAAGGTATGGGTAAAGTGGGTAATGCCATGTTTAGTGGCAGTATGATTAATCCTGCAAACCCTGCTTCATATGCCAAAATTGATTCTTTGGCCTTCCTTTTTGATGCGGGCTTCTATTTCAAAACATCGACCTTTAGCACTTCATCCTTGTCAGAGAAGGCCAGCAATGCCTCGTTCGATTATGTGGCGATGGCTTTTGGTGTGGCTCCATGGTGGAAGATGGCTTTGGGCGTACAGCCATATAGTACAGCAGGGTATACGATGGTTGTGAAGGACTATGACGAAAACGTGGGCTCTTTTTCTACGGCTTTCAAAGGCTCTGGTGGCTTGAACCAGGCTTTTTGGGGCAATGGCTTTAAGATTGGGGACCATTTTTCGCTTGGCGCCAATGCCATTTATGTTTTTGGTGACTCCCAATCGAGTGTGACTGCCTATTTCCCTGATTCCACTTATTTCCTCGCCTCAAGAAGGACGGAAGACCTGATGGTCAGTTCTTTCATGTTCAATTACGGTGTGCTTTTCAATGCCAACTTGGGTAATGACATGAAAATCGGTGTGGGTTTGACTTATGATCAGGGTGTAAAATTGAAGGGTAAGAAGACCACTTTTGTCCGTCGCATCGAAAACAATATGGAGAATGATGTAGAATACATTATCGATACCATCTATTATGCTGAAAAAACAGGTTCCCGTTTGACAATGCCACAAGGTATTGGCCTTGGCGTCATGTTGCAAAAGAACAACAGATGGACAGTGGGTGCTGATTTCAACTGGATGCAGTGGTCGAAGTTTAAACGTGACGGAATCGAAGAATCGCTCCAAGACTCATGGAATGCTTCGGTGGGTGTTGAATATATGCCCAAGCATACTTCCGTATCAGGTTATTTTACGAAAGTGTCATATCGTTTGGGCGGCTTTTATGAGAGGAGCTACTTGAATATTAATGGCCATTCCTTAAACAAGATGGGCTTGACGGCCGGCATGTCGTTGCCGCTTCCTCGTTCACAATCTAAGGTGAATCTCGCCATCGAAGCGGGTCGATTCGGTACCAAAGAAGATGGTTTGGTACAAGAAGGTTACCTCAATTTGAGCGTTGGCGTATCCATCTATGAGCATTGGTTTATGAAGCGAAAATACAATTGATTTGTAGTTTTCGTGATTTTGGAACGATATTTGAATTGAAATAAAGTAAGTTTAACCATAAAATGACAAAGAGATGAAAATGAAAAGATTTGTGTTGGTTGCCATCATGTTTGGAATGGCAATGAGCGTTTCCGCACAAGAGACGGGATCCAAATACGGTGCCGACAGCGTCGCCTGCGTTACCAACCTGTCGATGTATCGTGAGTACTTCAAACAATGGGAAGCAGCCAAGTATGCCCCTGAAGCCTTCAGCGAGGAGATGGTCACTGCTTGGCGCAATGTGTTTCTGAACTGCCCGCGTGCCAGCCAACTGGTCTATACGAACGGTGAGAAGATCATGGATTACTACATCCGTACCGATTCCAAGAACAAGGACGCTTATATCGACACGCTCAACATGCTGGCCGACACCAGAGCTCAGTACTTCCCGAATGATCCGAAGACGGGAGCTCCCCAGGTCGCTAGCATCATGGGTAAGAAAGGTCTTCTCGTTTACACCTATAACAAGAACCGCTATGAGGAGGCTTACAATATCCTGAAAGACGCAGTCGCTCTTGATCCTTCACAGCTGCAAGGCGCTTCCATCGACGCCTATTTCAAGTCAACCATCGACATGGTCAACAGTGGCAAGGAAGAGAAGATGACGGTTATCAATGTGTACCAGGAACTCTCGGAGGTCCTTGACGACAACATCAAGGTGCTGGCTGAAACGGTGGCACAGTTGGAAGAAGCCAAAGCAACGGCCGAAGAAGCAGGTGACGATTCTGGTATTGCTGGATTCGACAAGCAGATTGAAAAGAGCGAGAAATCCATCAATATTAATAAAGGTGTAAAGAACAACCTTGACAACCTGTTCCAACCCTTCGCTTCTTGCGAAGACCTGATCAAGGTATTCAGCGCCAAGATGGCCGAAAATCCGAACGATGTGACCTTGCTGAAGCGCATCACCACCATCCTCGATAAGAAGGAATGCACCGATTCGAAGCTCTTCCTCGAGGCTGCTGTCAAACTTAACGAGCTCGAACCCAGCCCGGAAGCTTCTTACAGCCTTGGCCTGAAGTTCTTCAAGGATAGAAAGTGGAATGATGCTGCTACGTTCTTTGAGCAGGCCACCAAGACCGAAAACAACGACCGTAAGTATCGTGCCTACCGTAACTTGGGCATGTGCTACCAAAACATGGGAAGCCTCTCTCGCGCTCGCGACATCTTCAGAAGAGCCGCTCAGGTCGACCCGACCAACGGCGAGCCTTACCTCCTTATCGGTATGCTCTACGCCGAAAGCTCCAAGCAGTTCAGTGGCGACATCGACAGCAAGGCTGTGTTCTGGGCAGCCGTCGACAAGTGCGTCAAGGCTAAGACCCTCGATCCTTCGATTGCTGACAGAGCCAATAGCTTGATCCGCTCCTACTCACAATACTTCCCGTCGATGGAGACGATCTTCTTCAACGACTATAGTGAGGGACAATCCTACAATGTGGGTGGCTGGATCGGCGAATCCACTACGATTAGAGCCAAGAAATAATTGAAAGGCTTGGTTAAGATAGCAATACGATTCAACATCACAGCCATTTTGGCTGTGATGTTGTTTTCGTGTGGGAATCCCGATTCCGTGATCAGTGAGCTGAGCTCCGAGGATACGCTGTCAGGCATCGTTGCCGATAGCGTTGTCTTTTATAGAAGCGACTCTGGTATCGTGAAAGTGGAGCTGATTACCCCACGCATGGTCACTATGGAAAGCGACAACCCATTCCTAGAGTTTCCGCTTGGGTTCGTGGCCCATTTTTTCGATGGAAACCATAACAAGACTACTGATTTTCAAGCAGATTATGGGAAGAGCTATAGCAATGGCGGACTCATCGAAGCTTGGGGAAACGTTAAGATTGAGAACTACGACAGGCAACAGGTACTATATGCAGATAAGTTGTATTGGTACCAGGACACCAAGATGATCCATACCCGTTCGCACGTCAAGATCGTCACTCCTGATAGGGAAGTTGAGGCCGACAGTTTGGTTGCCATGGAAGATTTTTCGGAATATACACTATACTCTGGCAAAGCCTTGCTGGATGTGGATGAAGAAGAGCTATAAGGATGAATATCTGGATTATTGTTGCGATAGCCTTGTTTTTTTCGGCACTCTGTTCAGGCCTCGAAATCGCGTTCAATAGCATGAACCGGCTTCAGCTGGAGGTGGAACTGACCAAAAACACTATGGCTGCCCGTATCATCAGCCTTTTTTACAAGCACCAGTCGCGATTCATCACCTCCTTGCTTCTTGGCAACAACATTGCACTGATTGTATATGGCATGTGCATGGCAAAGCTTTTGCTTCCTGTTGCTCAATGGATGCTTCCAGAGGCAATTACCAACGACTTTACAATCTTGTTGGTCCAGACTATCTTGTCCACATTGTTAATTCTGCTGGTGGGGGAGTTTCTGCCTAAAACATTGTTTCGTATTAATCCCAATGCGATTTTGTCGTTTTTTGCCCTCCCCACCCTCGTATGCTACTGTTTGCTTTATCCGCTGACACTGGTCTATACGGTCATCTCAGAGTTCATCATCCGTTATGTTCTTCGACTCAAAGTAGACAGGAAGGAATATGGGTTTAGCGTTGTCGACTTAAACGATTTTATTGCCGAATATGCAGATCCTGAAGAAGCCGATGAAGACATGCAACAGGAGTTGCAACTGTTTCAGAACGTGATGGAATTCAGGTCGGTGAAGCTTCGTGAATGTATGGCTCCTCGCAACGAGATTGAACCTGTGAAACTGACCGATACCATTCAAGTGGTCAAAGACCGTTTTGAGGAAACCAAGCATTCCAAGCTGATCGTTTATTCCGACAACATCGATAACATTGTTGGCTATGTCCATCTTAACGATGTGGTCAGGGTTATTGCTGAAGCGAAAGACGTTACCCTTGCCGATATCATGCGTCCCATCGATTTCTTTCCAGAGACCTATACTGCCGACCGTCTTCTAAAACATTTCATCCAACATCGTCAAGGCATTGCTGCAGTGGTTGATGAGTTTGGAGGCACTGCGGGTATCGTGACCATGGAAGATGTGGTGGAAGAGATTTTTGGCGAGATCGATGACGAATACGACGTGGAAGAAGAAACCGAGAAAAAAGTCGATGATCATACTTATATCTTTTCGGCTCGTCTCGAAATCGACTATCTGAACGATACGTATAAGCTCGACCTGCCCATCTCTGACGACTATGAGACTTTGGCAGGTATGATTCTCCATTATTGCGAGAGTATTCCAGAACAAGGAGAAGAGTTGAATATTGGGAAATATAAGGTGACAATCTTGAAGGCTTCCGATATGAAACTTGACGAAGTCGAGCTTAGTTGTATTGATAATTAACTGAAATACAGTTCGTTATTTTATTTCTATAGCAAGAGTCCTTTCTTGTTGAAAAATAAAAATTGATCAATTAATTCAACGTGTTGAAATCTTTACTAACTTTGCGCGCTCAAATTGTAAAGTTTAATAATAAAAAAATAGGTAATTAGAATTATGGCAGCAATTGAAAGAATCAGAAGACATTCTGGCTTGTTGATCGCAATCATTGGTCTTGCATTGTTAGCATTTGTGTTGCAGGACCTTTTCCAAAGTCAAGGTAGAAACCGTGAATACAATGTCGCGGTAATTGATGGAGAAAAGATTCCGTATCAGGACTTTGAGACCTTGAAGGACAAGAATATGGAAAGCAGAAGAACTTCAAACAACAATCTGTCCTCTGCTGAGACGTACAACATTTACAATTCCACCCTTGATCAAATGGTGAAAGATCACATCATGGGTAAGGAATATGAAGCCGTTGGCATCAACGTCTCCCCTGACGAACTTTATGACCAATTCGTGGGCGAAAACCCCCATCAGTGGGTCATTCAGAGCTTCAGCAACCCTGATGGCAGCTTCAACAAGGAAATGGTTGAATATTATCTCCAAAACCTCAACGATTTTGCTCCGGACGCTCGTGTGCGTTGGCTGGATTTCGAAAGAGCCGTGAAAGACAACCGTCTTGAAACCAAGTTCAACGAACTGGTGAAGGCTTCATATCATGTTCCGGCCGCTCTTGCTGAGAAGTATTATCAAAACAAGAATACAAAGGCTTCTGCCGATGTCATTGCATTGCGTTATGCCACCATCCCCGATTCCACCGTCGTCGTGACCGACAAGGACAACAAGGCTTTCTATGAAGAAAACAAGTTTAGATTTGAAACAGACGAAAGACGTGACATCGATTACGTTGTTTTCGAGATCAAACCTTCACAAGAAGACAGACAAGACGCTCTCAAACTTGTGCAAAGCATGCGTGAAGATTTCGTTAACACCGACAACGTTGTCAACTTCGTCAATGCCAATTCAGACCGTCGTTACGACAGCACTTGGATGGGCAGAAAAGATGTTTCCCAACAAATTGAGAAAGCTATCTTTGACAATGGCAATGGTAAAGGATATGTGTATGGTCCTTATGAAGACAATGAGACTTTCAATTTGGTTCGCATCGTCGACATGCAGAGCCGCCCCGATTCCTTGAAAGCCAGTCATATCCTGATCAGCTATGCTGGTGCCGCTAACAGTCAGGACACAATTACCAAGGAACAAGCTGAAGCAAAGGCCAACGAATTGCTTGCCCAGCTGAGAAGCAATCCTAAAAATGAAGGTCTTTTCGCTGAACTCGCTGAAGCCAACTCCACTGACCCAGGTTCAAAAACCAAGGGTGGAGATTTGGATTGGTTTATCGATGGTGCCATGGTTGCTCCTTTCAATGAATATGTCGTGAACAATCCCGTTGGCTCACTGGGTATTGTCGAAACCATTTTCGGTTATCATATCATCAAAGTGACCGACAAGACCCAAGCACAGCCCAAAGTTCGTCTGGCTTATTTGACGCACGAAATCACGCCGAGCACCAAGACTTATCAAAACACTTTTGCTGAGGCTAACAAGTTTGTCACGGAAAGCAAGAACTACGACCAATTCAACGCCGCTGTTGAGCGTGAAGGTCTGACCAAACGTACGATGCCCAGAATGAACGCTGCAACTTATCAGATTACGGGCATTGACAATCCGCGTCAGATTGTCCGTTGGGCTTTCGATGACAAGACCAAGGTCGGTGATGTTTCTTCCATCTTTGACTTAGACGACATGTTTGTGGTTGCCGCTTTGACCAATATCGTTCCAGAGGGTTACGCTCCCATGGAGGCCATTATTGACCAAGCCAAGTATCAAGTCATCAACAAGAAGAAAGGCGAGATGGCCGTTGAAAAGATGAAAGCTTGTGCCAACGATGTGAACCGCATGGTCAACGAGTTGGGCGCCGAATCAACTGCCGTTTCCGATATCACCATCGACTCCCGTGTGTTGAGCAACTTTGGCGTTGAAGCCGATATCATCGGCACGTTGCTCGGCATGAAGGAGGGCGAGGAGGTCGGTCCTATTGCAGGTAATTCAAGTGCCTTCATCCTTAAGAATGTGAAATTGACTCCTGCTGAGGCCACCACTGATTACAGCGATATCCTTAGGGAAAAGACAAGCCAATTCAATAACAAGGTGCTGAACGGATCCGTTTACAATGCCCTGAAGAACTTGGCCGACATCAAGGACAACAGAGCTGTCTTCTATTGATGAGGCGATCTGTCAATGGTTTTAAAAAGGTGTGCCAAAAACGGCGCACCTTTTTTTCTTTTCCAATAATAAAACGGTATCAAGAGCGTTATAATTAATAGTGATAATCCAAAATAAACAAATATGAAAAGTTTCAAGAACTCTTGTATTGTAGCAGTCGCACTCCTTTTGTTGGTGGGCTGTGGAAAAAAGATTGATGTGGTGTTCCCCGTCAACACCTTCACTGTTGCTCCAGAAGGTGAAGAAATTATGGTTGCACTGAATTCAAATGGTGAATGGACAGTGGATGCCACCCCTGAGTGGATCCAGGTGTCGCCTAACTCCGGCAATGGCGATGCTACGCTTACCCTTACTGTCGGTCCCAACAGGGAAACCGAGAGTCGTACCGGCGAGGTAAGAGTCTCGTCGAAAGACAATAGCGCTTCTTTAACCGTCAACCAAGATGCATTGGGGTTTTTCATCGATGTGAACCCCAACAGACTTGAATTTAACCAACAAGGAGGTTCTTCCGATGTGACGGTTTCGTCGAATGTGGAATGGACGATAATCAGTGTGCCCGAATGGATTACCTGCCAGGCATCGGAAGAAACAGATTTTGTTACGGTTGCCGTTGGCGAATTGACTGACCCATCCATTTCAATTCGTTCGGGAGAAGTGGTCTTTGGCAACGATGAGGTGCAAGCTACATTGGCAGTGTTACAGCATTCAGGGTCGCAAAGCTATATCTCAATCCTTCCCGAAACTCTCCTGATGAGATATGAGGGAGAGACAAAGGAAGTTTCCCTGTTCTGCGGGGAGTCGTGGACGGCCGAGATTGATGGCAATCCCGATTGGATCACTCTAAGCCCAATGACAGGTGAAGGTGATGCTGATATTTTAGTGACCGTGACCGAGAACCCGTACTATACATTACGTGAAGTGCCGGTGGTGTTTACCTCTGCTTCAGGCCTTATTTCCAAACTTGTCGTCACCCAAGAAGCCACCCCTAATCCCCATTTCCTTGAGGTCAACCCCGATAGTTTCTCGTTTGGAAAACAAGGTGGTGAAGCTGTAATGCATGTCAGTTGCGACAAAGAATGGAGCGTTAGGGTTGATTCTGACTGGGCGTCTGTTTCGGAGACAGAAGGTAATGGCGATGCCGATGTGAATGTCGTTGTCGCTCCCAATGTGTTTTCGGAACCTAGAAGCTGTGAGGTTATTGTTGAGTCTGATGGGTTGTTAAGGAGGATCAATGTCAATCAAGAACCTGGCGACGAGCTTCTTTATGTCAATATGTCGCCTGACACTCTGTATGTTTCCAACGCTGGTGGTGGAACTTCATTTGAGATTGCATCCAATACCACGTGGAACTTGACTGTGGAATCATTGGGATCGTGGTTGATTCTTACCTCTGGCACATCTGGAGAAGGCGATGCCTTGATAGGTGTGGTTGTTGACTATAACCCGACTTCATCCATCAGAACGGGTATCGTCAAGGCCTTCCACAACGGAGAGTTGATGGATGAGATTGTGGTCGTTCAGGAAGCCAAACAGGGTGTCTTGGAAGTGAGCATGACAGAAATCAACGCCACGGCAGAAGCTGAGAAGTTCTTTGTAGATCTCGAAGCAAATCAGCATTGGACAATTTCCACAGACGCTTTATGGGTGAGATGTACCCCCGATAATGGCAATGGCAACGAACAGATTGTTGTGGCTGTTGACCAAATGCCAATAGGGCAGAATTCTAGAAGTGCCCATATCCAAATCGTTGGAGAGTTGGGTAATACCGTTGTTATTACAGTGAATCAGACCCGTTGAGTGCTCTGGGTGAAAACAAAAAAAGGCGAGCTTAAGCTCGCCTTTTTTTTGTTAAGACGTTCTTTTAAAAGCCGAAGCTAAACCAATACCAGAACTTGTTTTCCATTTCCTTCCATGCTTGTCGTGTAGACGCGGCAAAGTCGGAGGTATATTGGTTGAGAAGATCTGTGGCATCCTTGGTTTTGCCATCGGCGATCAAGGCTTTAGCCCTGTTTTCGACGGCTGGTATTTCGTCAAAAGCTTTCTGCTCGAAGCGGTTGGCGGTACCGAGCAAGGTTTCTTTGGTGCGGCCCCATTGAACGGTGGCCAATTTGTTGGCNNTCGCGGTAACGAAGTTGACCGCATTTGTCGAAGCCTTCGGGCAGTGTGGTGGATCCTGAGAAGATGGGGATGCGCGGGCTTTGCCCTGGGTTGTCGCAAGCCATCCAGCAAATGGCACCAATTTCGTCTGGCATCCAGCTGCGGCATTGGATGATGTGATGGTAGCTGCTCCATGCCACGGCAACGGTGCGCTGGAAATTGATGGTTCCTGGAGCCAAATAATTAATGGTGTTCATCATTGCGCTGCCGACCCATGGGTTGGCCACAGGGCTGATGATGGTGTCGTCAACCACGCCGTCGTCAGTGCGTTTCTTGGCAACCATCTTAACGTTGCGGGTCATGTCCATGTCGGTGCCTTCGTAGGTGCTGCGGAAAAGTGCCATCACCTTGCGCACGTCGACGTTTTCGTCAGGTTTTACGGAAAAGGGAAGTTCGGGCATGTCGCGGTTGAGGTTCAACGAGGGCGCCAGTTGGCTGAGGATGAAGAACTCACGGTCGCTGTAGTTCTTGCCGCCGCCATATTCGGCACGGAAGGCCTTCCAGAAGACGAAGTCGCCTTTGCCGTCCCAGAGGCCATATTTCTTTGCTACGGCCTCGCAGTTGTCGGAGCAATAAAAGTCTTTGCTTTTGCGTTCTAGCTTGCCAATGCGGGCGATATTGGCCGAAACGCCTACTTCGTCGTCGGGGATGCGTTTGGCTGCCCACACGCCGCCGATTTTGTCGGGACCTTCTCCGAGGATTTCCATCTGCCACACTTCGTTCTTGTCAGCAATGGTGATGCATTCGCCACCATCGCCATAGCCGTATTCCTTCACCAGTTTACCGATGAGTTGGATGGCGTCACGGGCATTGTCGCAGCGCATCAAGGCCACGCGTTCCAGCTCTTCGATCATGAACATGCCTTTGTTGTTCACCAAGGTGTCGGGACCGGAGAAAGTGGTTTCACCGATGGCCAATTGTTTTTCATTGAGGCAAGGATAGGCCGTGTTGAGGTAGGCATAGGTATGTGCCACTTGAGGGATTTCCCCAGCCAGTTCCACTTTACGGTTGTCGAAAGGGTCTTCGGTGTGCATGGTGCCTTTATACACCTTGTGCATCTCGCCTTTTTCATGATCGGCAGCGGGCTCCCAGCGCATCCAGGTGCGGTAACGGCCATCGCATGTATGTGAGGTGATGACGGAACCGTCGGTGGAGGCTTTCTTGCCCACCATGATACTGGTGCAGTTAGCACCAACGAGGCGTTCGTTTTCGTCTTGTGCCATCGTGTTTAGGCCGAAGAGCAGAAGAGCGGATAAAATTAATGATTTGAATTTAAGCATGATAAAGCAGAATTGATAATTGAATCGGCCCTTCGATGCTTCGACTGCGCTCAGCAACCGCAAGCTCAGGGACCTTAGCTTTTGTTTTGAAAGTCCAAAAATAGGAAAGAAAATGGTAGGTTGAGAGGTTTGAGAGCAAAAATCTACTCATTCCCAAAACAATTCTTCTGCCACGCCGTCAGCGAAAAGCATCTGCTTGTCGGTGAGGTAGAGGAATTCGCGTGTTTGTGAGAGCCTGCCTTGGGCAATTAAGGGCTGGGCGTGTTGTTCGCAATAGGTGGAGAAGCGTTCGCCCATCTCGCGTTTGAGCCACTTCAAGTCGATGCCCCAATGCGTGCGCAAGCGGAGCATGACGTATTCATCGTATTGCTGCTCAGGAGAAAGGCTTTCTCTTTCTGAGGCGGCCCCTTCGACAGGCTCAGGGACCCTGACGCAATAACGTTCAACACTGGAAACATTCCATTGCCGTGAAGCGCCATCAAACGAATGCGCTGAAGGTCCGAAGCCAATGTATGGTGTTCCGAACCAATAGCTGGCGTTATGCTTCGAGTGCATCCCCGATTTACAGAAATTGGAAATCTCATAATGCAGATAACCGTTTTCGGCGGCGCGCTGGCATAGGATTTCATAATCGCGCACGGCATCCTCTTCATTGACGGCTGGCACCTTGCCCAATTCGATTTGTTTGGTCAAAATGGCGTTGGGTTCCAGAGTAAGTGCATAGGCCGAGAGGTGGGGCAGGTCGTAGGCGAAGAAAATGTCCAAATTTTTGTTCCATTGTTCGACGTTGGAGGAGGGCAGGCCATAGATGAGGTCGATGCTGATATTACTGAAGCCCGCTTGTTTGGCCCAATCGATACATTGTCGGGCATGTTGTGAGTCATGGCGACGGCTCAGATACTTCAAGTCGTTGTCGAAAAAGCTCTGGATGCCGATGCTGAGCCGGTTGACCCCAAACTGGCGCAAGCCTTTGAGATAGTCTAACGACAGCGTGTCGGGGTTGGCCTCAAGGGTGATTTCAGCGCTATCGGCGACGGGATATGTCTCCTTAATAAGGTGTAGCAGTTCGCTGATTTCCTTTATGGATAGTAGGGAAGGCGTGCCGCCACCGAAATAGATGGTGTTGATGGGAGGGGTATAATGGCTCTCCAAAAGCGAAGGAGATTGCGGGTCAAGCCCGCAATGACTCCTTTGCTTTAAGTAATCCCT
>DBXU01000011.1:14971-18771 GCA_002310075.1 Bacteroidales bacterium UBA1204
AGAACCCACAATAGGCGCATTTCGAGTCGCAGAAAGGAATATGGATGTAGATGCCAGCCATCTTACTTTTCAACGACCAGTTTCACGGTCTTTTCTCCATCATTGGTTTTGAGACGCACGAAATAGACTCCGTTTTGCAGGGGACTGATGTCGACAGCCTCGAAGCCTTTGTTGATGCTCAGTATCTTTTGTCCAACGATGTTGAACAACTCAACTTTCAGGATGCTCTTGCCTTCAACACGGAGTATGTCTTTTGCGGGATTTGGGTAGATACAACTTCGTCCCCAATGCTCGTCGACTTCATCGGGAATCCACATTGCTTCAATGGTTTCACTCATTGCCTCACATTCGTCGCTATACACGGCGTTGATATAATAAAGGTGGGTCTCGTAAGCATCTCCGAAGTCATCGTCGTCAAAATACGTATAGTCAGCGGGAAGCGTAGCTACCAGCTCATCGTCTCGATAAACCTGGAGCGCTATCAAGTCGCCCGTAGAGGTTTCCGAAGGAAGGTCCCAAAACAATCCAATATAGAAATAATCACCGCCTGTTTCCCATGTTAGGTTTTCAATAGGATAACATTGCACCAGAACGGTTTCCTCACGAATCCAGCCCATGCGGTCGTTGCTGCCTTTGTAAGTGCCATAGACAAGATTTTCAACGGGTTGGTTCAAAGCATAGGCGGTCACATAGACAGGGTCGTCAGGTGAGAAATTTTGCACGTAGGTCAAAGTTATGATTTCTAGCATGCCATCACCGTCAATGTCACCGAAGTTGGCACCGTTCATATAGGAGAGACCTTGCGGGCGGAGCGGAAAGCCTTCGGTCACCTCGGTGCCGTCCATCTCCCAAGCGCGGATGTAGCCTTGTTCGCCATCCATCAGGTTGAAGTCGGTGATGATTTCGTTTTCACCGTCGCCATCGATGTCGGCTACGGAAATGAAACCTTCGACTCCGGAAGTCAAGTTAAGCGGGAATCCAGAAGCTATGTTGCCGCTCATATCGTATTGGTAGAATACGTTGCCTTCGCCAGAGACGCCCAAAAAGATGGCGTATTCGTCGCCGTTTTTGACCACTGTCGGGGCGGAGTAGGTCCAGTTGGAAACAGGCTTTGGCCAACCTGCTCGGTAGGCTCCAGTGTGCGCATCGCGCACGTAATGGTTCGGGTTGTCGCCATGACAGGCCCCCACCAGACTCCAGTTGCCTTCGCCTTCGAAATCAACCACGAGCGGCGACTGGTAGGAATACTTGTAGGCTTCTTGTGAATCAACCGTGTAAAGTTCTTCGCCAGTATGGCTGATGCAATACAGTACGGAAGTCGTTGAAGCGAAGATCTCGGGGAAGCCGTCGTTGTCGATGTCGGCCACGGTGGGCGTGAAGGCGGGCGTTGAAGGCATTTCGAAGGGGAAGCCTTCGATTTCTTCGCCTTGTAGGTTCCAGGCATGGATGCCAGCTGAGATACTGGCTGAGGCTTTTCCGCGACCGCAGAAGATGATCTCCAATTCGCCATCGTTGTTAAGATCGGCCAAAACAGGTGCACAGATGAGTGGATTGTTGTTGGTGACCAAGGCCATAAGTACGTTGCCCGATGCATCAAAAACGTTGATGCCACCACGTGCGTTGCCGTAAGCGGTAAGGGCTACGATTTCAAGTATTCCGTCATTGTTGATGTCGCCAACAGCAGCTGGATACTGGGCCATGCCTCCCACCAAAGGTTTGGTCCAAAGGATGTTGCCTTGCCCGTCGATGACGTTGATTTCCTCGTTGTGGCAAAGGATGATCTCATCGGCGCCGTCGTTGTTAAGGTCGGCAAGGGCCAGACCACGCATGGGCTTGTAGGTAGTGTTAGAAGGAAATGTCAAAGGAAAGCCTTGCATGGGTGTCAGACCGTTGCGAGCTGCTGGGGGCAGTTGGGTCTGTATGGTTTCGGTACGGATTATGCCATCTTCATCGATGAAAGCTCGCGTGGCAGGTTGTTGAGCAACCAGGCCTAACGACAGCGAGAAGAGGGCAAGCAATAGTAGTGTCTTTTTCATAGTCATTTGTTTTAGTAAATGAAAAAGGCCGTGCCTTTTGCCGGTATTACCAGCGAATGACACGGCCCTCTTGACAATTAAGAACCGATAAGGTTATTATTTTTCTTTTTTGCAGCAGCACAAGCCTTTGTAGGCGAGGCCAGCGAGACCGGCACCAACAAGCGGAGCCACGATGAAGAGCCAGAGATGGCTGAGGGCTGAACCGCCAGCGAAGATGGCTTGTGAGATGGAACGGGCCGGGTTGACGGAGGTGTTGGTCAACGGGATGCTGATGAGGTGGATGAGCACCAGGGTCAGACCGATGGCGAGGCCAGCAAATTTGCCGTTGGCATGGCAACCGTCGGTGACGCCGAGGATGACCATCAGGAACACGAAGGTGAGGACAGCTTCAGTGATGAAGGCGCCACAAGCGTTGATGTTCCAGTAATTGTCGCCGCAAGCGGCAAGGTCAGCACCGAAGTCGTTAGCGGCGAAGTTGCCAGTGGCAACATCACCACATTTGGCGATGGCGTAGATAACAGCAGCTGCAACGATGGCACCGATGATCTGTGCCACCCAGTAAATCAGCATTTCTTTGAAGCTCATGCGACCATTTGCCCACACGCCAAAGCTGACGGCAGGATTCAGGTGAGCGCCTGAGATGTGTCCAATGCCATAAGCCATAGCAATGACGGTTAAACCAAAAGCGATGGCAACGCCAAGGAAACCAACTGCTCTGCCGGCGAAGATTGCAGTACCGCAACCGCCGAGAACCAGAACGAACGTGCCGAAGAGTTCGGCGAAGAATTTGTTACAAGTCTTCATAATACGTTGATTTTAAATTAGTTAATATTACATTTAGGTTTATCATCCTATTCCTTTTTTTCTCAATTGCGTAGAAATGAGGCTCTGCAAATGTACAAAATAATTATCTGCTTGCAAGTTTTAGTCATTAAAAATGAAGTTTGGTTTTTGAAATTGTTATTTTTGCAATCCGAACCCTTATCTTGTATGTAATCATCATGAATTCATCAATACTAAAAGTCATGTCCTTGCTGATGCTCCTTTGGATGTCGCTGCATACGGTGTCATCCTGTTCTTTCAATAACAGCGCCTCTATCGAAGCTGTTGCCGATACGATAGCCATAGATACCCTTGAAAATGTTGTGCCGCAACGTTCGGAGGTCGCTTATGCCGAGATGAACGACAAAAGCCATTGTTTCATTGTTGTTTCCAAACAAGAGCTAATGCTCTATGTTTGCGAAGCGTTGGATGACGATACCGTGAGACTTGCTGAGTATCCGGTTTGCATGGGTAAAAACAAGGGCCACAAGCAGAAGAAAGGTGACATGAGAACGCCTGAATGCTCGTGGGAACAGCCTTTTACGATTTCGCAGATCCAAGATGCTTCCACATGGAGTCATGACTTTGGTGATGGACGTGGCAGTATCCTTTCCTATGGTAACTGGTTCATGCGTTTGGTCACGCCTGGCTTCTCGGGGATTGGCATCCATGGTAGTACCAACAACGAAGATTCTGTTCCAGGACGCGCCAGCGAAGGATGCATTCGTCTGCTGAACGACGATTTGGACGATCTGAAGGCCAAGTATGCCTATGAAGGCATGAAGGTAATCGTGAAGGCTGAAGAAGAAGGCTTGAAGCCTTTCGAAAAGAAGTACTATTTGTAAAAAGTAGCTGTTTTCTTGCATTTTTCATAGGGACAAAATTTTGTCCATACCAAAACTACATCGTTGATTGTCAATAAAATAAATTTGGACAATCCAA
>DBXU01000011.1:18807-19366 GCA_002310075.1 Bacteroidales bacterium UBA1204
AAGCGTTTTTTCTGTATATTTTTGCATCGACGGACATGGGACCGGGGGGGCAATACCCTTACTCCTTTACCGTCATGGCGGAGGGACATCCGCCATCTCCTGAGCGCGAAGACGGATCCATTTCGTTCAGGAGATTGCGGGTCAAGCCCGCAATGACGGCAAGGGGTGAAAGTCCCGAGTCAAAAATAGAACCCCTATGAAAGCAACACTAAAAACACTCATCCTAACTATCCTCGCGCTTGGCGTGATGCTGTCCTCGTGTGACACACCCGCCAAACGCCTGCAGCAGGCGCGTGCCTTATATGAAGAAGGCACCGAACTGCGTCAGCAACGCCTTTCCGAAGAGGCTGCCGAGCGTTTCCTGCAAGCCCTCACNNNNCCTCACGCTGATGCAAGGCTGCGAGCCAACTACCGAAAACCTCCGTCTCGAAGGCCAACTCAAGGACAACCTCGGCGCGATGTACAACAAGCACGGCCTCTTCGACGAAGCCCTCAAGATGCACTGCGAAGCCATAGAGTGTTTCCGCCAAATTGACGACTCCACTGCCGTGATGACCAC
>DBXU01000011.1:19419-19556 GCA_002310075.1 Bacteroidales bacterium UBA1204
CAAGCCAAGCACTACTACGACACGGCTTTCAGCATCGCCACCTTATTAAACGATAAGGCCATGCAGAGCGACATCTACCTGGAGATGGGCCGCGACTACTACCTGCCCGTAGGCAACTATCCCGAAGCCATGACTTG
>DBXU01000168.1 GCA_002310075.1 Bacteroidales bacterium UBA1204
ACCGTGACCGGCACCTTGAATTCTTCTTTCAAGCGGTCGACGATGATTTCCAGATGCAACTCACCCATGCCCGCGATAATGGTCTCTTCCGTCTCCTCATCGAAGTGAGCATGGAACGACGGGTCTTCGTTGCAGAGCTTGGCCAAGGCTTCGCTCAGCTTGCTACGGTTCTTCTTGTCGTCAAGGTTAACCTTCATCTCGATGACCGCAGGGGGTATGTTGATGGATTCTAGCAAGATAGGCTGTTCCTCATCGCAGAGCGTGTCGCCCGTCTTGGTGTATTTCATACCCACAAGTGCCACGATTTCACCTGCGCTGGCCTCGTTGATTTCCTCGCGTTCCTTTGCCTTGATGCGGAAGATGCGGCCCACGCGCTCACTCTTCAGTTTGTTGGTGTTGTAGACACTCATACCGTTTGTCAGCTTGCCACTGAAGATTCGGATGAAGGTCTGCTGGCCCACATACGGGTCGTTGATGAGCTTGAAGGCCAAGGCCGAGAAAGGCTCATTTTCAGAGGGGTTGCGACGGTAAGTCTTCTCCTCGTTGGCAGGATCATGCGCGATGACGGCACCCAAGTCATTTGGCGAAGGAAGATAATCGACGATAGCGTCCAAAAGGAGCTGAATACCTTTGTTCTTATAGGCAGCGCCGCAGAGCACCGGCACCATCATCAGTTTAATGGTGGCCTGACGGATAGCAGCCATCAGCTTGTCGGTCGGGATTTCGGCATCCTCAAGATAAAGTTCAGCAATTTCGTCATCGAGGTCGGCTACTTTTTCGATAAGGTTACGGCGGGCTTCCTGGGCCTGCTCCATCATGTTTTCCGGGATAGGACCGACGATGCGTTCCTTCTCGATGAAACGCACCGAGTTCATTTGCACCAGGTCGACCATACCCTCGAAATCAGACTCGGCTCCGATGGGAAGATGCAACGGCACGGCATTGGCACCCAGATATTTATGCATCTGGTTGACCACCTCCTGGAAGTCGGCACCCGTACGGTCCATCTTGTTGACGAAGGCGATGCGGGGCACGCGGTATTTGTCGGCTTGGTTCCACACCGTTTCCGACTGCGGCTCCACGCCACCCACGGCACAAAACACCGCCACCATGCCATCGATGACACGCAGCGAGCGCTCCACCTCGACGGTGAAGTCGACGTGACCGGGAGTATCGATAAGGTTGATCTGATAGCCGTTCCAATGTGCGGTAATGGCTGCCGAAGCGATGGTGATGCCGCGCTCCTGCTCTTGTTTCATAAAGTCCATGGTGGCTTGTCCATCATGCGTTTCACCCACCTTACGGTTGACGCCCGTGAAGAACAGGATGCGTTCCGAAACCGTAGTCTTACCAGCATCGATATGCGCAGCGATACCGATGTTTCTCAATTTTGAAATGTTTAAACTCATTATTTATTTGATTTTCAATTATTTGCAAATAAAAATTAGGTTCCTGATTCGGGCTGCAAAGGTACGGAAAAACTTTGAAACTGCAATTCAATTCGTCATTTGACCAACCTGCCGCTTTTTTTCATGCCGTTAGTATCCATAACCTCAACCAAATACACTCCAGTAGTCCATGCCGAAACATCCAAACGAACTTCCGAAGCATCAGTGACCGAAACAGACTTGACGAGCAGCCCCAAAGCATTGTAAATGTTGATAGTCTTCATCCCTGCCGCTTCAATCGTGACAAAGGACGATGCAGGCACTGGATAAACCTTCAATGATTCCGTTTGTATTTGATTCTCTGCAACTCCCGTCGGGTCAAAAGTGTCGTTACCATCAGTGAGCCATTCGAGGCTGAAGTTGTAGAACACCGTCGAATAGCCAGAAGCACCAGCGTAGGCTTCTTCGACATAGAGTCCAATGGTACCATCGGGCAGGATGCAGAGCGAAGAATAGGCAGAACTGTAGGGCACAATGCATTTCTTCACCGGCCAGGTCTCACCCTCATCGTAACTCACATAGA
Source organism: Bacteroidales bacterium UBA1204 (assembly GCA_002310075.1). The sequence continues at coordinate 1,972 of DBXU01000168.1, forward strand.
CCGTTACATCGGTACGTGAGTTACCGTAAGGCACTGAATGCAGCAGGCGGTTCTTGTCGTGACTTTGATTCACAGAAGTATAACGGATCATGTCGCCATTGCAAGCTGGCGCGGTGATGTCGTACCAAGTGGAGGTGGTGGGCTGCCAAGTCTCGCCGCCGTCCTCAGAGATGTTGTACCAGCGGTTGCCACCATGTCGGATGCTCATCAGGATGCGGCCATCAACCAACTCGGTGACCTTGGCCTCGTCGCCCGATGAAGATGCACGACCTGACACATGCCATGTCTGACCGTTGTCGTCGGAATAGACGGCATGGTTGTAAAGCACTTGCGCCGTAGTCTCACGGATAGCGGCCACAAACATAATGCGGCCCGTGGAGGTGCGTAAGCCATTGCCCGAACCGAAGAATGAGGCTCGCCATGTGCGCTGTTCGGGGATGATACAGTTGTCACCAAAGATGAAGTGGGTGATGTCTTCGGGCTCCGTCCAAGTCTGACCGTTGTCAAAACTCTTACAGATATAGGTGCGGATCGGATTCGACGGAGTAGAATACCACAATCCGGGACCGCCTACAAAGCCTGCGATGAGGCCGTTGTCGTCGTTGCTCCACGCCAAGGCGCAGTCGCCGAAGCCATGGTTGACACCCGTACCCAAGGCAATGGTGTAAGGCTCACTCCAAGTGTGACCACCATCAGTGCTGCGGTTGCACACGATGTCGATGTCCTCGGGCAGGTCGCCTTCATTGTACTTGCGCTTGTCTGTGACCGCCACGATGCTTCCGTCTTTCGCCGTTATGACGGCAGGGATACGATAATTGGTTGAGTTATAGTCACCTGGCTGCAAAAGCAAAGTATGGGCAAGGATGATTTCGCGGCTACCCGCCGGCGATGGAATGTCTATCTGGAAAGTCTGATCGTCAGTATATATCGACTTAAGGGAGGCATCGATGACATGGCCTTCCGTGGCTTGGGACGAGACTTGCGCCACTATCCAGAGATAGTTCATGCCCGAATAAAGATAACCTCCGACGGGGACATAAAAGTCGCCTGAAGCCGGACTGGCGCTGCCAATCAAAGTGGCACCTTGCAACGTACGCTCATCGAAGGCATTGACGGTGCCTGTGGAATACACCTTAATTCTTTCAATATCGTCCAGGTCGGTGGTGCCTTCAAGGTTGAGTATTATGTCCCACATCATAACTGAGGCATTGTCGCCACCAAAGTTCACAGCAGCCCTGAGAATCACATCGTTAGGGTTGCCGCGACCCGTTTTGCGTGTCTCTTGCGTGAGGGTGACGTCAAGGATTTCAGGGGGACCGGGCAAAGGCATATTCACCAATTGGGCCGTATGTCCATTTTCAGAAATATCCGTTACTTGGTTGTTGTAAGGATTTATGTATTCCAGAGAAAAATCGTAGGCAGCAAGCAAATGATTATGCATGGCTGTAGGGAATTCATAAGGATAAGTCAATTCCATGTCAAATGCGATTTCATTCGGGTCGAGCGCCATGCTATAGAATCGGATATTGCCAAAAGAGCCATTGCAAAAGTTGGTCGGTACTCCGCCGCTGTTGCCCGCCCCGACAAACACATCATGGGTGTTGGTCACGGCCCAGTCGTTCACCGCCGCCGCCCAACTGCTGTTGGTCTGTCCATTATGATAAATCCGAATTACGTTGTTGGTGCGGTCCACGACAAGTGCGAAGTGCATCCACTCCCCTGCCGGCACNNGTGACACCCGTATAGATCGACAAGGCATGACCCGAGGTCGAAGTGGGCGTATTAAGTCCCAGCGACTGTCCTGCACTGCCCGTCCCAAAGAACTCATATCCCGTGCGTTCGCTACCCGCACTTTGCACCGACATATCGCGCTTGCACACATAGCGTGGATAGTTGGTATAGGTCTCGTTGCGCACCCATCCCGTGACCGTGAAGCTTTGGTCGGCAGCAATATTGAAGTCTTCGTGATGCGGAATGACCATATACTGGTCAGTTCCGTTAAACGTGATGTAATGGGCAGGTTGGGCAAAAGCCGTCGTCAAGGCCGTCAGCAGAACAGCGAGAACAAGGAGCTTCTTCATGGCGATAGGTGTTATGCGGTTAAACGTCAGTGTATTGCGGGACAAAAATAATGATTATTCTACACAATCACAATTTTTTCCATTTCAACTCCCCCAGTTATCACGATCCAGACTTCGATAGTTAATAGCCTCTGCCAAGTGTCCCGTCTGGATGTTCTCACTACCATCAAGGTCAGCAATGGTGCGGGAGACTTTAAGAATTCTGTCGTATGCACGTGCAGAAAGTCCAAGACGGTTCATGGCATTTTTGAGCATCTTACGGCAGTCATCATCCAGGTCACAATACTTCTGGATAAGTTGCGAGGTCATCTGTGCGTTGGCATGGATGGTCGGATATGCTGCATAACGATCTTCTTGAATCTTTCTCGCCTTGATGACGCGTTCGCGCACCTTCGCACTTGGCTCACCATTACTTTTTGAAGACAAATCTTTATAGGCAACAGGAACAACTTCAACATGCAAATCTATTCGGTCCATTAACGGACCACTGATACGGTTGAGATACTGCTGAACCACACCTGGCTTGCAAGTGCACTCCTTGTCGGGATGGTTATAATAGCCGCAAGGACACGGATTCATCGCCGCAACCATCATAAAGTTGGCGGGGAAGTCGACCGTCATCTTAGCGCGAGAGATAGTCACGACTCTGTCTTCCATTGGCTGTCGCATCACCTCTAAGACCGTGCGTTTGAACTCGGGTAGTTCGTCAAGAAAGAGCACACCATTGTGAGCAAGCGAGATCTCACCAGGCTGCGGATAGGTGCCACCGCCAACTAAACCCGCATCGCTGATGGTGTGGTGCGGACTGCGGAAAGGGCGTGTCCTTACCAGCGAGGCATTACGCCCTACCAAACCCGCCACAGAATGGATCTTAGTGGTCTCCAAGGCTTCAGCCATGGTCAACGGTGGCAAGATGGTCGGCATCCGTTTGGCCAACATGGTCTTGCCACTGCCGGGCGGGCCAATGAGAATGACATTGTGGCCACCTGCTGCAGCAATTTCCAATGCGCGTTTGATGTTCTCTTGCCCCTTGACGTCGCTGAAGTCGAGCTCAGATTCGACATCTCGCCACGAGTCAATGGCATCAATACTTATAGGCTTAATTTCTTTTTCGCCATTTAAAATGGAAATGACTTCATGGATGTTATCTACGCCATACACCTCCAAACCTTCCACCACTGCAGCTTCGCGCGCGTTTGTCTTAGGAATAATAAGCCCCTTAAAACCATCCTGTTTTGCCTTGATAGCAATGGGCAAGGTGCCTTTAATAGGTTTAAGCGTTCCGTCCAACGACAGCTCTCCCATAATGATAAATTGCTCCAACAAATCCGCATTAACCTGTTCTGAAGCCGCCAAAATACCCATGGCAATTGGCAGGTCATATGCCGAACCTTCCTTGCGAATGTCAGCAGGCGCCATGTTAATGACAATTTTCTTGTGAGGATAGTAATACCCTAAATTAATAATTGCAGCTTGAATACGCTGTTGGCTCTCCTTGACCGCATTGTCGGGCAGTCCTACCAAATAGAAATTAATGCCTCTGTCAATGTTTACTTCAATGGTGACCTGAATCGCTTCTATGCCGAAAAGGGCACATCCAAATGTCTTTACTAACATAATTCTTCTTTTTAAAGTTTCATGCTGCAAAGATGCACACCTTGTCAAGAAAAAGCCGCTGAACAAACGTTTGTAGTCGACTGCAATCGTTTGTTGTCGTTTGTTGTCGGATATATTATTGATTATTACTTCTTTGGCTTATAACCAGAATCCTGGAGTATATCCTGCAAATCTTTCCGTTTCATCAGCGTTTGAAGGTCAAAGTCGTGATTGGAGGCATATGAACGCATGATGTTTAGTCCGAAAAACTCGCCTAAACGCGATGGAGCATCATTGCTATATGCCTGTGTGAAAGGACCGTCGCCAAAAAACATCATGTAGCTATCTAGACCAGCATCGTAAAGACGGCGGTTGCCAACGATATCGGCCCAAACTTGCCCTTCGTTCTCCTTAGCCCAACGCCATTGTTTGTCAGAATAGCCAAGCAAAACGCTGTCGGGCATGGCGGGGCACATCGCCTCGACAAAGAAGTTACGTCGACCGTAAAACACCATTTCGCCAACTACTTGGCCCTGCTTACGCCACTCGTATAAATACTGCATATATAACTGTTCAGCTACATTCTTGGCCAAAGTGACTTTATCTGTCCTCACCTGCATATATTTCGGCATCCCTATCTGGTCGTATACTTCATCACCATCAAGGTACCAATCCAATGAAATCACCAACTGATTGTCGATAATCTGAACAGGAGGTTCATCAGGACGAATGCCAGTAATACATGTAAAGGCTTTCTTGGGGATTTCGATATCGGGATAATAATAGTGAAAATGAGCAAACACGTCTTCCACCATCGGTTCCACTTCTTTCAAGTTTGGGAAAGCATCTTTCACCTTTTGATACAAATTGGTGCTGAACGGATCGGTCGCAAAATCTTTGAGGTATTGTATAGCATCGGGATTGCTGAGATTGCCACCGAGGAACACCCCGTAATGGTCCTGTATTCTCTTTAATTCGTTTTGGAAGTCGGCGGTGTCAAGGTTAAAAAGCACCTCTTCATATCGACAGAATTCCAAATCATAGGGTTTGGCATCGATATTCAATTTTGATTTATAAGCGGCCTCTTGTGGCTGGCAAGAAGCCAACGCAATGAAGAGGCAAGTTAAAACAAAGGCCTGAATTGTTATTCTCATATTCACATTAATTGTTGTCTTAGCATTTCATAAGCCGCAATGGTAGCGCGATTAATGACATTTTCACGGTCCTTGCCGAAATTGAAGCGTTTCGAAACCACGCCCGAAGGCGATGCCAAGCCAATCCATACTGTGCCCACTGGCGTTTCCTCAGTACCTCCACTCGGACCAGCAACACCAGTTGTAGCAATACCAAAGTCAGCTTCCATCAAGTTACGAACCCCTATAGCCATGCGCTCAACCACATCCTGACTTACCACACCATGTTCCTCAATCGTCACAGATGGCACACCTAATACTTTGGTTTTCATCGTCGTCGCATAGGTAACCGCTGTCCCTTTAAACACGTCTGAACTACCTGGAATCAAGGTGATGACATGGGCAATATTGCCACCCGTGCAACTCTCTGCCGAGGCAAATGTCATACCTTTATTAATTAATAGGTCGAAAACCGTTCGTTCTATGGGCTGATCTTGCATGGCAAAGATATACTCGGGAATAAGGTCAGTAAGCTTAACGATTTCCCTATCCAGGGTCTTATGAAGGAACACTCCATCATCATGCCTGCCACTCAGCCTCAGTCGGACCATTCCATGTTGGGGCAAATAGGCCAAGGAAAGGAACTCGGGCAAATTTTCTTCCCAGTTCTTGATACGGTCGGCCAAAAACGATTCTCCGATACCCGTTGTCATTATGACACGCTTTTCGTATGGTTTCGATTGAAAGCGATTCTTAATGCGTGGCAGCAACTCGTCCATAAAGATACCTTTCATTTCAAAAGGTACTCCTGGCATAAATGCAAAAACCACCCCGTTCTTTTCCAGCCACATGCAAGGAGCAGTGCCATAGGTGTTCGGAATGTACTCACACGATTTCGGCAACATGGCTTGACAACGATTGCGCTCACTCATCTGAAAGCCACGACGTTTAAATAATGAAACCACATTATCATAAGCCGCCTGACAAAAATCAAGTTCGGTATCAAAATACTTGCAGACCGTGGGTTTCGTGATATCGTCGGAAGTAGGACCCAAACCGCCAGTGACCAAAACCAAGTCGGCATCCATACATGCCTTAAAAGCATCGAGAATAGCCTTTTCGGTATCACCAATGGTCAATACGGAATCCAACTGGTATCCAGCATCCGATAATTGCGCTCCAAGCCAGGCCGCATTCGTATTAATTACCTGACCTATAAGCAATTCATCACCAATTGATATGTTTTTAATGACTATATTATCCATAATCAAACTTTTTTTGCAAAGATAGCCCATTTTCTGAACCTCCACGAAAAAAACGAGATTTCAAATTATTTCGTATCTTTGCAAAAACAAAATGACAAAGACATGAATCAACCTATCCCAGCATCACAGCTAGTCCTTAACAGTGAAGGTGCAGTCTATCATTTAAACCTACATCCTGACCAACTTGCCGATGATGTCCTTTTGGTAGGCGATCCAGGACGAGTTGAACTGATCGCTTCTTTCTTTGATAAAATTGAGGTGGCACGACAGAATCGAGAACTTGTCACCAGAACAGGCTATTTCAACGGCAAGCGTATCACTGTCCTGTCAACAGGAATGGGCACAGACAATCTCGACATTGTGATGAATGAACTCGACACTTTGGCCAACATTGACTTGAAGACAAGAATGCCCAAAGAAGAGCATCGTACGCTCAACCTCATACGCATCGGTACCTGCGGCGCCCTTCAGCCTGATATAGAGGTTGAAGACAGCTATGTAGCCACTCGTTACGCCATTGGTTTGGACGGACTACTTTATTTCTATGAAAAAAATGAGGAAGTGAACGATATTGGCATGCGTGATGCCTTCATCGAACAGATGAACTATCCGAAAGACTTGCCTCTGCCCTATGTAGTGGAAGGCTCTAAAGAATTGTTCGACCAATTGGCGCAAGGCTATTACCAAGGCGTAACTGCCACGGCTCCAGGATTCTATGGCCCCCAAGGCCGTACTCTGAGGATGCATCTCGCTTATCCCGAACACAACCGCAAGATTGAAGCCTTCAACTATAAAGGCTGGCGCGTATGCAACTTCGAGATGGAGTCATCGGCCCTCTATGGTCTTGGCAAAATGATGGGACACAATTGTCTTACCATCTGTGTCGCTATTGCCAACCGAGTTACAGAAAAATTTGCATCTGATTATCATCCTTATGTTAAAAAATTGGTCATTAATACATTAGAAAGACTGTCGGCAAGAACATAAATTCATTCTAAATATAAAAAAATGCATTATTTTTTCGATTTATTTGTTGTATGTGGAAAAAAATGCCTATTTTTGCCGCTCAATAAACTATGATTAGGTATTAAAGAACAACAAACAGTAATAAAATTAAAAAATGAAAAAAGTATTTATCGCAATCGTTGCTTTTTTAGCATTGTCCTCTTCCGTGATGGCAGCTGGACAAGTTGATTCCGTCCGTTACCTGACCACCAAGTTCAGCCAGAACTGGTTCATCGGAGCTAACGCCACTGCCAACTGGTGGCAAGGCAGTATGAGAACCCCTGAGGGTTTTGCTGATAATTATACCGCAGTGGAATGGGGAAATCCTACTTTTGGTTTCTCAGCCAATGTCGGTAAGTGGATTAATCACAAGACCGCTGTTAGACTGAGATACAGTAACAACAACATTCACAGCTACATCAACCGTGCTCCTCACGGTGAGAACGATGGTCTTGGTTTTATGTATGATGAAAACCCAACTGCTATTGAGGGTAACATCTACGCTACCACGATGCGCTATCACAACTTGATGGCTGACTTTATGGTGAGCCCCATCGACTTCTTCCAGGGTTACTACAACCCCAACAGAGTTTGGACCCCCGTGCTTTATATTGGCGCAGGTACTGGTTACACTTCAGCTGATTTCTTCGCCTTGAAGTCCATCATCAACAACTTGTCAAAGAACAAGTCTCAAGTTGCCGGTAATTTTGAATTGGCCGTTACAACTGGTTTGAACAACTGCTTCAGACTTGGCGAACACCTTGACCTGAACCTTGACCTTAGTTGGACCTTCCATAGATGGACCATCGACTCATGGGCTGCTGAATTTGAGGGCAATTATGGCAATGGTTACATCAGACCTAAGAGATTCGACAATCTCTACCAAGCACAACTCGGTCTTACCTATTACTTCAGCAGACAATATGACCTGCCTTACAACTGCTGCGAAGAGATGGAAAACCTCAGAAAGAGACTGGACGAATTTGTCAACATGCCCGCTCCGGAACCGGAACCCTGCGACACTATTGTTAAGTTCGTCAACGTCCAGACCGAAGATATTATCAGCTATCCTTTCTCCATCTTCTTCAACCGCGACTCTTATCAGTTGATGTCGAGAAGAGACCTCGTCAACCTGAGAGAGATTGCCCAGGTGGCCAAGGACAATAACTTCAAGATTCGCCTGAGAGGTTCTGCCGACAGCGCTACCGCTACCCCGGCTTACAACCAGACCCTTTCAGAGAACCGTTGCCGCAAGATCATGATGGAACTCATGGAAATGGGTATTCCGGAGAGCCAAATCATCCTCGCTCCCGTGGGTGGTGTTAAGGAACTCGACCCGACCGAATTCGACCGCCGCGTGTTGGTTGAACTCGTCAAGGAAGCTCAGAACTAATCAGCCATCATTAACTATAATAATAAAGCCAGGCAAAAGCCTGGCTTTTTTTGTTTACACAATTAAAACGTCTCCTAGAATTTAGCGACAATAGGGATTTGGCGTTCAGCGCCAAAAGCACGTGGGGAAACACGCAAGATGGGAGCTACCTGTTGACGCTTGAATTCGTTGCGGTTAACCATCTTGATTGTCCGCTCAACAACTGCACTATCAAAACCCATCGCTGTAATCTCTGCAGCCGATCTTGAGCATTCATTATACTGGAACAGGATGGCGTCAAGAAGGCCATAATCAGGCAGACTGTCACTATCCTTCTGATCAGGGCGCAACTCGGCAGAAGGGGCTTTCTCTATGGTGTGCCATGGGATAATCTCCTTCTCCTTATTAATAAAGCGCGCCAATTCATATGCTTCTGACTTATAGACGTCACCAATCACCGATAGGCCACCGCACATGTCACCATACAAAGTTCCATAGCCTACTGAAGCCTCAGATTTATTGCTGGTATTCAACAAAATATTACCAAACTTATTGCTGAAAGCCATAAGGATGACTCCCCTAATTCGCGCCTGAAGGTTTTCTTCCGTCACGTCAAAGGGGCGACCCTCAAAGAAAGGCTGAAGCTCCTTCTCTAACACATCATAAACAGGCTTTATTGCAACGGTATCATAATGGATTTGCAACTTTTTGGCAAGTGCCTCGGCATCCGACACAGAATGATCAGTAGAAAATTGCGAAGGGAGCAACACTACCCGTACATTCTCAGCACCAATTGCTTTAGCAGCAAAATAGGTCACCAAGGCGGAATCCAAACCACCAGAAAGGCCTACGATGGCATTCTTGAAGCCCATCTTATGGAAATAGTCACGGACACCTAATACCAAGGCATCGTGTATCAGCGACATCTTTTCAGGTATGGCTATGTTGTCTTCAGCTGTACGATAAAAATACATGTTATCTGTATCAACGACAACAACTGCCTCTTTAAAGAAAGGCAAAGCCGTGTCTATGTGTCCGTTGTTGGCAAAAGCCATAGAACCTCCGTCAAAGATAAGATGCGTTTGAGCCCCTATTTGATTGACCATAATGAGAGGCAATTCATGCTTCAGCACGGTCTGACGTAAGGTATCGCAACGATAACGCGGCATGGTATAGTCAAAAGCCGATGCCGCAAGGGCAATAACCATATCTGGAGATAGTCCCTTTAAGTCGTCAATGCGATTTTCCATGAAGATGGGGTCCGAACTCCTGTTCGACAGATCGTCGCCAATGGCAATGGCAATTCGATGGCCCCCGAAATCCAACAATTGCTCCACATCATGAGATGGTTCAAAATACTTTCGCTCGTCAAACAAAGGATTGGATCCAATCTGTTTTTTCTTGAAAACATGTCGCTTGCCTTGATACATAAATACAGCTGCGTTAAAAAGCGGCTTCTGGCCTTCTTCTCCATTCACTACAGGTGCACCTACAATAACCGCTATATCATGACAGTGTTTTGAAATATCATCCAAGGATTTCTGGCACTTGCAGATAAAATCTGAAAACTCCAAACAATCGTATGGAAAATACCCACAAACCGAAAGCTCCGAAAAAACCACAAGATCGGCACCTTTAGTCTTGGCTTCTGATGCAGCGTCGATTATTTTTTTTGTGTTTTGCTCAAAATTGCCTACACAATAATTGAGTTGTGCTATTGCTATTTTCATCTGTTTATAAATTTGTTTTAAGCCACAAAGGTAATTTATTTTATCGAGAAACACATAGATTGAAAAATGATTCTTAATTTTGTAGTCAAATAACTTAGTATTCATTAAAACACCATTCAAATGAAAAAAACATCTCTTCTTCTTGCTGCATTACTCATGATGGGTAGCGCTGCTTTTGCCGGTGGCGGTTTCGACCTTTCCATCGGCCCTAAGGTCGGTTACCAAACCACGAAGCTTTCCTACCAGAAAGAAGATATCAAAACTGGTTTCATGAACAGCTTTACCATTGGAGTGTTTGGCCGTGTGGAAATTGGCCACTTCTATGTACAGCCTGAAGTGCTTTGGTTCAAAACCTCCAACGCCTTCGACATGACGATCGACACTTCCAATGCCTCTGTCCAGAACATCGAAATCCCTAATGGCTTACAGTTTACCATGACGAGAAAAGCCATGAACATCCAAGTTCCTTTGTTGTTTGGCTACAAACTAGAACTTACTGACAACATCGCCCTTCGTGCCCAGATTGGTCCCACTGCCAACTTCATCATCCCCGAGAAAACCGTGGTTCAAAAGTCGGCTTCGGTCGGAGAAGCTGATTTCCCGGAACAACTTCAAAATGCCGAATTCGACACCAAAGACATCGCTTGGGGCCTTCAGATGGGCGTTGGCGTCGACATCCTTCGCTTCACACTCGACATCAACTACAACAAAGGTATCACCAAAGTCTTTGGTGCCGAGGTAATCAACAACACGGAATGGGGCCAATACATCAACACCAATAATATTGACAACACGAAACAAAACATGTTCATGGTTACGGTTGGTTACAAATTATTGTAATCTTCAAACGTGCCCATAAAAAAAGAGCAGCTCGACATGAGCTGCTCTTTTTTTATTTTAGATAAACGAATCGGATCAGAAGAGAACACCCACTTCGATACCAATTCGGTTTTGAAGAACGTTCAACTTGGTCTCACGCTCACCAATCTTTTCACCATTCTCAAAATAGAATTTGTAATGGTTAGGAGCAATAGAATTGATGTTGTTGATGAAGTCGTGTGAGAAATAAACGCCAGCGAAAAGGCGGGTCGACTCATCAAGGGCATACTGGGCACCAGCGCCAATCTTCAGAGAAGCGCGGAGATTGCTGTATTCCTTGTTTGTGGCAACCCAATCGGTGGCCTGGTCGTCCTGAACCTTAACTCTCTGAGCATAGCCAATGCCAGCACCCACTTGAGCATAGACACGAAGCGGAAGATTACCAAGCTCGTTGGTCATCATCTTCAGCATCAACGGAATCTCGTAAACGGTAGCCTTGTACTTTCTATCAACGGAGTAGGTTTCCAACACCGGAACGGAATCAGTAGTCATTCTACCATTCAAGAAGCTGTAATGGCCACGATTCATGTTGACATTGACACCGGTAACGATGGCATAGTTGTCAGCGAAATAATACTCCGCAACAACACCAACGCCAAAGCCAGTCTTCATGCCTTGATTGGTAGCGGCACCCGTAGTGGAACCTGTCCAGTCAAAACCAGGGCCTAATTTAAAACCAAAGGCAAAACCATTGTTCTGTGCTGAAACAGTCAGCGACATGGCCATCAGAAGGCCAATGATAAGTAAATTTTTTTTCATTTGATTATAAATTTAGGTTAGTATCTGGGGACAAAAGTAGACTTTTTTTTCCGATTAGGAAGAGTTTTTCGGCAAAAAAGTCAACATGTATCATATATATGTCAACTTTTTCAATTCATCATCTCACATTCTCTTTCAAGCGGTCGGCAATCTTTTTCTTCAATTCAAAATACATCTGTTCGCGGTCGTTGCGCTTGTTTGGCTTATAAAGGTTCGGGTACTTGCATTCTTCAAGTTTGTACTCCAACTTGTTGAGGGGTCCGGAGATTTTCAAGCCCATACGCAATGGCAAAGGAGACTTCGTTACCGAAAGATGGTATTCGCCAGTCTTGTCGAGTTGCATTCGGCCATCAACGGTGACCTTGTATTTCCCTATGGCAATCTGCGAAGGCCACAAATCAATTTCATCCTTGAAGGCTGTGAGTTGCACGTCAAGGCTGTCAACACGATATTCACCATTTGTGCTGACATTCAACATATCAGTGATTTTCGTAAAGGTGAATTTGTCTTTCACCGTCAGGTTTTTGCCTTCGATGTCGGCAGCAGCACGCAAGGTGGAAATCTTAGGCTGATAATTTGACTTAAGGTAGGTTTCAGCACCAATATGGAACTCGCCTTGCCCGTCAAAGGTTCTCAGCATAGGAACTAGCGTATCAATGTACGGCACCATGTGCAGCAAATCATTGATCTGAACATCTAAGAGATGAAAGTCCATGGCGAGGAAAAGATTATTCTTCCTTGGTGATTGATAGAGGGCGGTAAGCTGCATTTCAGCGGCTTTATTGGTGAAGCCAATTTCCTGCAAAATCAGGGTGCCATCTTTTACAGTCATGGTGCCACTAAGGTTGTTCAAATCGAAGTTATCGTACAAAGCTTTTTTCGTGTTAAGAATAAAGCTGAAATCAATACCTTCAGGAACCATGAAAGGATCGCCTTCCTGGCTTTCACCCTTACTCTCTTCTCCAGAACGACCCAAGCCGCTGGTCAAGTCCAAGATTTCATTGATATCAACAAAATTGGAAGTAAGTTGCATCTCGCCTTTCATCAAATTCTTATGGTCTTCGATCCATTCCTTGATGCCGATGACGCTACCTTGCAGGCTCATGTCAGATTTGCCAATACGGAAAGTGCTTTTCTTGAAATCCAATTCACTGGAGTTGAACAAGAAGTCGATGTTATTGATCTGGATATCCTCCCCCAAGCTCGCAATTTGCACCGTAGCATCATTGAGCATAAAATCAGCTGTCGGATTCCATCGGTTCAAGAAATCAGATTTGTTCTTGTTTTGGTTTACCGATGCATTGATTTTCAATGTATTGCTATTCACTGCATAAGCATGGCCCATCTTTGCATCAATTCTTTTGCCATCGAGTGTAACACGAGCGTTCAGACGTTTTGAGTTCTTGTCAGGCGTAGTCACGAAAGTGATGGCGGGCGTGTTGATGTGGGCATCAATGGTATCATAAACAATGTCCAATTTGCTGCAATTGATGGCGGCATCCATCAGCATCTTTTCTATTCCACCCTTGAAACTATCGGCAGATAGTTTGATATCGGGGCTCCTCAAATCCGCAGTAATACTTTTCCCGACCTTGGCGTTCAATGCATTGGTAGCAAGTGAAACAAACACGCCTTTGCGGCCTTTTTCCTTCGCCCCAGCAGGCAAGGTAAGCCCCACATTCAATAATGGAGAAACGGCATGGATAGTGTCCATGTCAAAAGCGAAATCTTTGATTCTCATGTTGGCCTTTGCCACCAAACGATTGAAGTCATAGTCCTTGAGCGACTTCAGCAGCTGCTTCAAGGTAAAGTTAGCATCCAGATTAAGGTCTGTACGGCCGGCTAATTTCATGTTTTTCGGCAAGAAACCTTTCAGATCTGCCATAGGCACATCGCCTTTAACATTCAACTTGAAGCCCAAATTGCCCATAAGGTCGTCGACAAGACCTTTGACTTTCAAATCGCTACGATTGAATCTCGCATCGAGGCTGTTGACCTCTACCTTACCCATTTTGTTGGTCAAATCGAGGCTAAGCAAACCATCAAGATCCAGCACCTGGAATGGATAGGGCAAGTCGTGCACGTCAACAAGCAAATCGTTGCTAATGACCTTAGCCGTAATCTCTGGGACAAGGCTGTCGTTGATGACACCTTTAACTGTAGCATCAGAGATGGTCAACCTTCCGGAATATGCCACATCGCTGAGAGTCTGCTGCAAATCGTGGGGTAAAAACGAAATCACATCCTCCACAACTAACGGGTTGGTATTCACATCCAAATCCAAATTAATGTCACCATTATCGGCCACAGCCATGTCGCCATCGATGTTGAACAGGAAGTCGTTCAAACCTATTTGAGCATGGTCCAGATGACCTGACAAGTCTTTTATGCCAAAACTGACTGGCAGCGTCAGATTCAAGGTGTCATTTTTAAGATAAGGTTCTCCTATATTCAAGCAAACATCGGGGGTCTTTAGTTGGAGCCTCCCGTCAATCCGATCAAGTTGAAAGATATTGCCTTCGAAGTCAAGGTCTAACGGCTGAAGCGACAATTCCACGTTTTTGATTCGCAAACCAACGTTATCGGCCAACAAGGCCAAATCAGCATCGATGTCGTTGTCACGCATCTTGCCTTTCATGTCTAGATCAAGGCCTCTGGCACTCCCAGTCATTTGTGTACGGGCATCTTTATATAGCAAGTCTGTATTAACCAGTTTCACCTCCTCAATGTCCACTAAATAGTCAAAAGTAGCGGTTGTATCACTCTTTTCTTTTGTGTTAAACACATCAAGGTTGCTATGACCTTCATGATCCGTATAAAGGTTGACTAAAGCGTCTTCAAGGATGCACTTCCTGATGACGATTTCCTTTTCCCTCAATAGTTTCTTGACATCCAAAACCACAATTAGGTTGTCGATATTGGCTAAAGTGTCGGAAGGCGATCCTTCCATCGGGTTGAGAAGTGCAACATTCTCGATATTGACACCCACGTTGGGAAAAGTCTTGAAAAGTGTTAGGTCTGCTTTACCCAGTTGCATTTCACAATTGATGTAACGTGGAGCATATTTCTTGACCATCTTGGTCAACCGGCCAGAGGAAGTGAACATGGCCACGGCAATACCTGCAACAATCAACACCAACCCGACAAGGGAAGCCAAGGTAATGCCTGTTATCTTTAATGCCTTTTTCATGCGTTATTCCACTTTCGTATAATGATGAGTTTTTCCATAGTCGTCGCTATATGAAAGTTCCGACTGGGTAAGCATTGTGATGGTATATACCTTGGGGACGGTCACGAAAGTTCCCAAATGTTCGTGAATCAGGGTGCTACCTTCCAACGTCCATTTGAAAAGTTGGGCTTCTTCCTCGCCAATATCGTCGTCCACATCCCATGTGGCGCCCAACCCCGTTTCGTCATACCGCTCATAAACAGAGCCTTCCTGCCACTTGCCATAAAGCAAGTTCACGTCAGGGTCCTTGGAACCCATCGGATCGCCACATGAGCTCATGAAAAGTGTCACAACTGACAAGAATGCTATATAAAAGACTTTTTTCATGTATTATTAATCACTCCAATAATCATACCAATATTCATAACTTGACAACTCCCCTGTTTATTTTGTCATTAACAATCCAACGGGCATCAAAAACCGTTTGTTCTTCTACAGAGATACCTTTTCTCGCCGCTTTTTTCTCGATTTCATTCATAAGCTTGGGCTTGCCTTTCATTTTTTTGACCATGTCGATAACAAGTTCTTCCACGAGATCTCGTTTAGCCTCCACATCGGTCATGTCGCGCATAAGCGGCTTGTTTTCTATTAAATTATGGGCTTCCATCAGCAACACCTGATCCAACGGGGCGTTTTGAATGACTGTTTGGCAGTTCGACAAGTTCCACATCCAGGCAGAGTCTTTCTTTATTTCTTTGATTGCCAGCACCTCTTTTATCCTCGGGTTGCGTATCACAGGAAGACTGTCGGATGCCAATTCAGAAAAATAATGCTCTGCATGGCTGAAAAGCACATGTTCGGCCTTGCTCCACAAAAGCCGCTTGTAATTGCTGTCAACAAGGGGTTCGTCCAAAGTCAACAACGTAAGGCTGTCTTTTCTCAGGCTATCTATTACAAAATTTCTGCATCGCTCCATCTCCTTTTTGCTGTAACATAAATTGGTTATAACTTTTTCAGCAAAGCCCGACGTTCCTTTGTTCATTTGATTGCCAGTCGTAAACCATACCACATAATCAAAATCCAACAATTTTTCTACCAAGTCCATTCGATTCACGTTAGCCGTTTCCGTCAGGCTGTCGCCATAATAGGCAGTCGAAAAATAATACCAATACTCTGTTGTTTCGAACATTTGTGTTAGAGGAACGAATAAATTCATGGCCCAAAAATAGGAATTCCCGATAAACAGAACCTTGGGGTTCACGGTTGTCGAATCTTGTTCGACACTAACTCTATGCCTCGGGCAATAACCAAATTGGTGCCTCAGCGGGAAAGCCAGATTAAGATGAAGTTCAAGATCGTTGTCATAATCGTGGTCCTTATTAGACACAGGGTAGGCTTCTCCAATTTTGATTTTGGGCATCGAGAAACCTTTCAGCTCCTCCATAAGTCGTGAAAGAGAATCGGCGGCATAGACGGAAGGAAAAATCCAATGCGCTCCCACCTGTGGAATCAATGGATAGTCTACCGTATCCTTCATCTTCTGAAACCAACGGGTCATCTCGATATGAGGAAAACCTGTTTCTTCAAGGCGTTGTGCAAAATAATCACATGCGTTAAAACTAACAGTGGTCGTGTCAGATGCATCATCGGGAAGATATTCGGGATACAGAAAACTCTTTTCAGGTGCCATGAAAACCAAGAACTCAACGCCGTTCTCTTGTAAAACGCTACGAATCCAATTTAAATACTTGACTTCTCGGTCAAATTTTTCGCGTGCCGCTTCGACAGAAGGGTGCCATCGCAACAATTCTTGGCCATAATAATCCCTTACACTTGAGGGATAATAAAGCCATCCTTTTTTCCCTGCTACCACATCATTTGCATAAGTCTTCCGGTAGAAACTCCAAAGATATTGATTGTAGAAACGAATGAAGGGCTCTCGAAAACCGACATGCTGACTGGCATAGGCCTCGGCTTGTTTGGCATAATCGCCCGACACATATGCATCCCGTTCGATGATAGGCTTTTCTACCTCTTCAACAACTCCATTAAGTGGATGAAATGGAATTATTTGAAGCCAACCCTGTAGCATGGGTAAAAACCCTAGTACCATCAGCAGGATGAACAAGATTTGGTAGTATGTGGGTTTTCGCTTCATACGTCAGAATCTGAAATAGATGAACGGACTAAAACCACTTGCATTCAAAGCACCAAGGCAGAAGACAAAAGCAATGATGCTTACTACAAAAGCGATAATATGTTGACGACGGTTGTATTCGGTAAAATAAACCTTGTCTTGTATCTTGAGGCCAACTTTCGATAAGGTGAAGAACGAGAAGAAGGCAGCTACAAGCATTGTCACATAGAGATGAGGATTATCGCTGAAATGGAATGGGGTAAAGTCAAAGGCGAACAAGCGTTTGATAAACAGCCATGACAAGTCGATGCGCTCGATACGGAAGAAGCAACGCGTCAAAACAATGATAAGGAAAGTGAAAAACACCGAAGGGATGCGCCCTAGTCTCTCATTGAATTTTTTTAAAAACAGTTTGTCGGCGCAGATGAATATACCTTGCAAGGCGCCATAAACCACGAAGTTCCATGCCGCACCATGCCATAAGCCGCTGAGGAGGAAGCAGAACCACAGGTTGAAATACTTCCTTGCTTCGGTCTTTACGCGGCTACCGCCCAAAGGGAAATAGAGGTAGTTCTTAATGAACACACTGAAAGTCTGATGCCAACGGCGCCAAAACTCAGAGATGGTTGTGGAAACATAAGGATTATCGAAGTTCTCCGGAAACTTAAAGCTCATCATACGGCCCAAGCCAATGGCCATGTCGCTGTAGCCCGCAAAGTCGAAGTAGATTTGGAAAGTGAAGGCGAAGATCGCAATCCAAGCACTTGTGGAGTCGATGTTGGCAATCTTATTGGCAATGTCGGCAAGTTGTTCGGTGGTAAGCACATCGTAATTTGAGGGACCTAAAAGTTGATCGACCTGGAACCCTATGACATCGGCGATAAGAACCTTTTTACACAAACCGATGACAAAACGATAGAAGCCTTGTAAACGATCCGTATAAAGCGACTCACGGTTGCGAATTTGGTCAGCGATGTCACAATAGCGCACAATAGGACCCGCAATGAGCTGCGGAAACATGACAATATAGAGCATGTAATCGCTTAGCCGTTTCATCGGCTCATTGACCTTACGGTAGGTGTCGAGTGTATAGGTCACGCTCTGGAACGAGAAGAACGATATGCCTATGGGTAGCAATATCTTGGTCCACTTCAACGGCTCGGCATGGAACCAGCCCAAGACCGAGTTGATGTTCTGCATGGTAAAATTGCCATATTTGAAATAGAACAATAGTCCTATGCTGATGGCGATTGAGATACCACAAAGTAGTTTCTTGAGGCTTGGCTTTTCCGTCTTGTTCATCCATTGCACCAGATAGAAGTTGGCAATGACTGATACTATCAGATGGATGATGAACTCAGGCGCGCCCCAAGCATAGAAGACAAGCGAAGCGAGCAGCAGAAAATAGTTGCGGGCTTTCCTCGGCATAATAAAATAGACGAGGAAGAACACTGGCATGAAGTATAGAAGGAATATATTACTACTGAATACCATAATATGTTGTTTACTAATTATTTATTGGAACAATTCGCCTTTCTTGATTTTTTGGTCAATAGCCCATTGGGCTTCTTGTTCCAAAACCACCTCGACAGGACGATTCTTATCTTTGGCTTTTTGCTGAATTTTCCGCATTTGATCTCGGTTGTTTCGCCATTTGTTTATGATTTCCTGCTTTTTATTTTTAACATATGCTGTTGTGTCGATAACCGTTTCTTCACGAATCAGCAGCCCACCTTTTGACAATCTGGAAACTTCTTCCTGCAAGACATCATCAAGAGACAATCCGTGTTGTACAGAATAAATGCTAAGCGTTGTAACCCAATTCTTATCTTTTTTTATTTCGTTGATTATAAGAGACTTGTTAATTCTTTCTGAATTACGAATAGTAGGTGCCTCTTCGCCATCAAGACCTGGTATCAATTCTGGATTGTTGTCCAACAACCATATTGCATTTTTCCGTAGTTCTTCTTCCGTCATGTCCTTATAGCGTTCTTTGACACGTAAACGCTCGACATAATCTGTGACGGTAGCTTCAAAGAGGCTGTCGCTCACGCATAGTTGCATCAAAGCGTCCTTGGCAAAGTCATAGGTGGCTTCTCGCCATTGGTGACCCGCCGAATAAAACACCACATAATCGGCATTTAAGATATGACTCAAACGGTCGATTTCTTTCACTTTTAGGCTCTTGTTATCGAAACCTACATAAGCGGTATTGTTATAAAACCATATCTCCCTATCGGCCATCAGTTGGCTTGTGGGCAGATAATTATTCAATGCCCAAATGAACGAGTCGCCAATGAAAAGCACTTTAGGCTTACGTTGCAAGGTGTCAGGACCAACGGTGATTTCCGACTTGTATTTGGTCTTGTCGCCAGGAATGCGAAAAAGAAGATTCAAAGTCTCCTCATCGCCTTCCAATTCTTCCGATTCGTAAGCGATAGGCGGTCCAATATAGATGTCCGGGAACTTGGCTTCACCATCCAAGGCATTCATAAAACGAAACAGGGAGTCATAACCATAGATCGCTGAATAGTGCCAATGTGAATCTGTCTTGGGAAATAGAGGAAAACTGACAGTGTCTCTCATGGTGACAAACCAGTCTGTCATGTTGACAAAGGGGAAACCGATCTCTTCCATACGACGTGCATAGTATTCTGTTATATGGACAGAGGTGGTATCAAAATCGCGTCTTGGTAAATACTCGGGATAAACAACGGGTTTGTCGGGAGCCATAAAGGCAAGAAACTCTATGCCATAGTCTTTCAACACATGGCGTAGTTTGTTCATTAGACGAAGTTCTTTGTCGGCGGCTTTCATCGCTTCCTCGTTTGATTTGTAGTGTTTCAGCAACTCATTCCCGTAGTAGTCGTTTACCGCCTGGGCATAATACAAATAGCCGTTCTTCCCAGGAACAATAAAATGGCAATATGTCTTGTTGTAGAACGACCAAACATATTGGTTGTATAGACGTATGACCGGTTCGCGCAGGCCAAAGTTCTCGCTCGCATATTGCTCCATCTGCGTTTGATATACGCTTGAACGATAGTTCTCGAAAGTCGGCTCCGGTTTAGGTGTAGGATTGTATGCGCCTTTCAATATCTTTACAGGGAATACGCCTGACATTTTTTGAATAATGGGCATAAAAAGGAATACCATCAGCAAGATGAACAGAATAATATCGTATCTTATCTGAGGTATTTTCATTATAACCGCAATTCCTTAAAGTATTAACTTGCAAAATTAGCAAAAATAATCCGAATCGTTCCGAAAATCTTTAACTTTGCCCCATGAAAACAACAAAAATCGAGCTTCTCTCTCCCGCCAAGGATTGCGAGGTGGGCATGGCAGCCATCAACCATGGGGCGGATGCCGTCTATATCGGTGGCCCCGACTTCGGTGCTCGCGAAAAGGCTTCCAACAGTATGGAAGATATCGAACGCCTGTGCCGGCATGCTGCCTTGTATGATGCCAAAGTCTACGTAACGTTGAATACCTTATTGTATGACGATGAGTTGGACCGTGCCCGCAAGATGGCGTACGATTGCTGGAATGCTGGCGTTGACGCGTTGATTGTCCAGGACATGCAACTGCTCGAACTTGATTTACCTCCCATTCCACTTCATGCCAGCACACAATGCGACAACCTTACAGTGGAAAAAGTGCAAATGCTGGAACAATTAGGTTTCAGTCAAGTGGTCCTAGGTCGTGAGCTAAGCCTAAAACAAATACAAGAAATCCGAAAGAACACTTCTGTGCCTTTGGAGTTTTTCGTGCATGGCGCACTTTGCGTTAGTCATAGTGGACAATGCTATCTAAGCCAACACATTGGTAACCGTAGCGCCAATCGCGGTGCCTGTGCTCAGCCCTGCCGCTTGCCTTGGGATTTGCTCGATGCCGACGGCAAGGAGCTCTTCAAGAACCGCCATCTGCTCTGTTTGAAGGACCTCAACAACAGTGCCCATCTGGAGGAACTCATCGATGCTGGCATCACAAGCTTCAAGATTGAAGGGCGCATGAAAGACGCCGATTACGTGAAAAACGTAACCGCCTTCTATCGCCAAAAACTAGATGAAATCATCAGCCACCGTTCCGATCTGGAGCAGGCTTCGCTAGGACATTGCAACTATAACTTCGAGGTCAACCCCGAGAAATCCTTCAACCGTGGTTTCACCGATTTCTTCATCCATGGCAGGCAAGAAGGCATCGACGCCCCTTTTACCCCGAAATCGATGGGCGAATACATCGGAGTAGTACGTTGGTGCAATCCTCTCCGCATGGAAATCGAAACCGGCAAGACTTTGCACAACGGTGACGGCCTTTGTTTCTTGAATGAAAACAACGAACTGCAGGGGTTGCGGGCTGATGTGGTGAATGGCCAAACAGTATCGTGCAACCGCCCCCATGGCGCCCAACGCGGCACAAAGATCTATCGCAATTACGACATTGAATGGCAAAAGCAGGTGGATGCCTCCAATGGCAATCGAAAAATCGACATTAATCTGACCTTGGCAGAAACGGAAACAGGGTATGAAATGTTTGCCGGCTGTACGGATGAACCGCGTGCGTCCGTATCCTTCCAATGCGAAAAAATCACGGCCAACAACCCTGAGAAGGCCACCGAAAACATCCGCAAAAAGGCCCTGCAATGGGGCGACACGGTGTTCAATCCAGTAAGTCTGGAGCTTCGTTTCACCGAACCGCGTCTTATTCCCGCCTCGGTTATCGGAGATATGAAACGGAATCTGGTGGAAAAGATGATGTCCGAATTGATAGAAAACCATCGGAATAACCGCATGCATAGAATCGTTTCAAGGAAAGTCTCAACAACAACCATCGACCCTGACGCCTTTCCTGACCACCTTATGACCTGCCACCATTGCATACGCTTTGCCAATGGCATGTGCAGCAAGGAAACGGGACAAAAGGCAACACCTTTATGGATCCGTAACGGTTCCAATGTCTTCCGACTCGAGTTCGATTGTCGCAATTGCTTGATGTACGTTCTCTCCGAAAACAATTAAACAATCATAAAATACTATGAATCTCTTCCAACTCTTCAAGAACATCCGACCCTTTGTAAAGCCATACAAATGGCTGGTCTTCATCACTTTAATACTAACTCTCGTCGGCTCTCTGATGGCCCAGGTCAATGCCATCGTCTTGGATAGGACCGTCGATGCCATCAATGCGCTCATCGGCACTGACTTCAGCTGGAGCCAGGCCGCCCGCATCATGACCATCATCACCATCGTGCTGCTGGGCAAGGAAATCCTTTCGGCCCTCATCACTTTTGCCCAAAACTACTACGGCGAGCGGATGCGCATCTTCGTCAGCCGCGACTTGGCCCAAAGCGTCATCGAGAAGGTGCTGACCTTCAAGATGGCCTTTTTCAACTCGGGCGACAATGCCACGGGCAAACTCCAGGCCCGTATCGACCAAGGTGTGAGCAGCCTGTCGCGCACAGTGCAGAACTTCTTCATCGACCTCTTGCCTTTGTTCACGAGCGCATTGCTGGCTTTGATACTGATGTTTGCTGCCAATGTGTATGTCGGCCTAGTGGCTTTGGGCATCGTTCCCATCTATTTTTGGATCACCTACCGCCAGGCCAAGCGCCTCAAAGGCTGGCGCCGTGAGATGCGTACCCACCTCGAGACCAAGAGCCAGGGCATCAAGAACATCATCGACTCCATCAATGTCATCAAGAGTTTCAACCGAGAGCAGATTGAGGCTCAGAAGCAGCTCGATATTCAGAATCAAGTGACTGAAAACCAAATGAAAACCCGTCGTGTGGCCTTCTATTACAACGGTGTGAAGAGCTTTGTGAGGCAAGTCGGAACCGTGTTAGTCATCATCCTCACTGCCTACCTCGTGTTGAAAGGCTATCCCGGAATGACCATCGGTAAGATCATGTACCATGTGATGCTGTTCAGCAACGTCATAGCCCCCATCACGCAGTTGCAGCGCATCTTCGATGACGTGAACGACGCCTTGATCTATGCTGAGGGCTTTTTCGGCATCCTCAACTCCGAGAAAGAAATCGAGCCTTCGGGCAGCTACCGTCCCGAGAAGATTCACGGCAAGTTCGAAATCAAGCATGTCAACTTCACCTATCCCAATGGCAACCAAGCCCTTTTCGATGTGAATATGACCATCGACCCGGGCAAGATTACCGCCTTGGTCGGACTCTCCGGTGCGGGTAAGAGTACCATCGTCAACCTATTGGACAAGTTCTATGAGCCTCAAGTGGGCCAAATTTTCTTGGATGGTGTGGATTTGCGCGAATACGACACGCAATACCTTCGCGAGAACATCGGTCTCGTGCTGCAAAAGAACCACATCTTCGATGGCACCATCGAGGAGAATATCCTTTACGGCAATCCCAAGGCTACGCACGAAGACGTGGTGGAGGCCGCCAAGAAGTCGCATCTCTACGACCAAGTCATGGAGTTGCCGAAGCAATTCAACAACAATGCCGCCGACCTTTCAGGTGGTCAACAGCAACGTGTTGCCATCGCACGCATGTTCCTCAAGAACCCGCCCATCATCTTCCTTGACGAGCCAACGGCTAGTCTTGATGCTATCGCAACTGAGCAAATCAAGAACAGCATCGATGCCATCAAGAAAGACCGCACCGTCATCATCATCTCGCATAGCATCTCGCAGATCATTGATGCCGACTACATCTATGCCTTACAGCAAGGCCGCGTTGAAGAAGACGGTGACCCCGACACCATTTACAAGAAAGGCGGCATCTATAAGGACATCATCGATGCTTCGGCGAGAAGTTTGAATATCGAAAAGATTGCGAGGACTGTTACATCCTGAACACGCCAAACTGTTGCTGTGGGAAGGGCTGGTTCAACGAGGCAGCGATGCCTAAAGCCAAAATCTTCCTTGTGTCTATCGGATCGATGATGCCATCGTCCCATAGCCGTGCGGTACTATAAAACGCTGAGCCTTCATAGTCATATTTGGCCAGAATCTCTTTCTTCAGCTGGGCGATTTCGTCTTTAGGCACTTCAAGGCCTTTGTATTTGTATTGGTCTTCCTTGACAGTGGCCAACACGCTGGCAGCCTGCTCACCACCCATAACGGAAATCTTGGCGTTAGGCCACATGAAGAGCAACCTCGGGCTGTAGGCACGTCCTGCCATACCGTAGTTACCGGCACCGAACGAGCCACCAAAGATAACCGTAAACTTAGGCACATTGGCATTAGAGACAGCATGCACCATTTTTGCGCCGTCTTTGGCGATACCCCCCTGCTCGTATTGCTTGCCCACCATGAAGCCTGTTATGTTTTGCAAGAACACCAAGGGAATGTTGCGCTGGCAGCATAACTCGATGAAATGGGTAGCTTTTAAGGCTGATTCCGAGAACAACACACCGTAGTTGGCGATGATTCCAACAGGAAATCCCATCAAGTGGGCAAAGCCGCAAACGATGGTAGTTGCATAGCGTGACTTAAACTCTTGGAAACGGCTGCCATCGACAAGGCGAGCGATGATTTCCCTCGGGTCGACGAGCTTGTGGAAGTCAATAGGCGCGAGACCGTAGAGGTCGTGCGGATCATACAAAGGAGCTTCCACGGGTAATATATCCAGTTTCTGGCGGTGGGACTTCTCCAAGGTCTTGAATATGTTGCGGCAAATCTGCAAGGCATGCTGGTCGTTTTCGGCCAAGTGATCGGCAACACCCGACACGGAGGTATGCATCTCGCCACCACCTAGTTCTTCAGCAGTAACCACCTCGCCCGTAGCAGCCTTTACCAAGGGCGGTCCACCAAGGTAAATCGTGCCTTGGTTGCGCACGATAATGGTCTCATCACTCATGGCAGGAACGTAAGCGCCACCAGCGGTACACATACCCATCACGATGGCAATCTGCGGGATGCCCATGGCCGACATGCGTGCTTGATTATAGAAGAAACGGCCAAAGTGGTCACGATCGGGGAAGACTGTATCCTGTTCTGGCAGGAAAGCGCCACCACTGTCGACCATATAGACGCAAGGCAGATGGTTTTCCATGGCAATTTCCTGAGCACGAAGGTGTTTCTTCACCGTGTACTGCATATAAGTGCCTCCTTTTACAGTGGCATCATTGGCCACGATGACCGCCTCACGACCTTGGATGACACCAATGCCAGTGATGATGCCAGCCGAAGGAAAGTCGTTGTTATAGGTGCCATAAGCAGCCATTGGCGACAGTTCCAAAAACGGGGTGTTCGGGTCAATGAGCAAGTCGATGCGTTCACGGGCGAGCAGCTTGTTGCGTTTCTTGTGTTTGGCCACAGCAGCCTCGCCCCCACCCTGCATGGAAGCCGACATTGCCTCACGATATTGCGCCATCAAGGCGAGGAAGTTTTTCTCGTTCTGCTTGAACTCCTCGGAATCAGTGCGTATGTTGGATTTCAGTACTTGCATTTCCCATAGGTTTGAAAGTACAAAAATAGAAATTTTTCCACTACGCCGCATAAATTGTTTATCTTTGCCGTTTCATAATAAGATGAAATCGTAAGATTCGACGAAGTCAATATGTCAGAAAAGAGTTCAAGCAAACGCCGCGTGGCAGGATCCTACTTTATGTCGCTGATGAGTATCGCTTTGGTACTCTTCCTGTTAGGTGTATTCGCCCTTCTCATCATGCATGCCAAAAAGCTCTCCAACCACCTTAAGGAAAACATCGGTTTTGAGATTGTGATGAACAGCAACGTAAAGGAAGCCAATATCTTACACTTGCAAAAAGAACTCGACGCCATGCCTGCCGTCAAGTCGACGGAATACATCACCAAAGAAGAAGCCATACGCCGCCTCAGCGAAGACCTTGGCGAAGACTTCCTCCAATGGCTCGGCAACGAGGAG
Source organism: Bacteroidales bacterium UBA1204 (assembly GCA_002310075.1). Next base: position 27,958 of record DBXU01000168.1, read on the forward strand.
AACCCTCTCCTCCCTTCCATCGACGTTCGTTTCAACGCCGCTTGGGCCAATAACGACAGCCTCAACGTGATTGAATCGCAACTGCTTGGCAATGCCGACATCAAGGAGGTTTACTATCAGAAGTCACTCGTCGACCTCATCAATCAAAATGTACGCCGCATTGGGTTTGCGCTGATGATTGCCAGCATCATCCTTCTTATCATCGCTGTCACCTTGATTCGAAATACCATACGCCTTAGCATATATTCCAAACGTTTCCTTGTTCGCAGCATGCAACTTGTAGGTGCCACAGCCTCCTATATCCGTAGGCCTTTTATCAAAAGTGGTATTTCTCAAGGCTTTTTCGGAGCGTTGTTGGCGGATGCTTTCCTTGCCTTATTACTCTACGGCCTTAACAAACGAATTCCTGAGATGTCAGCCATTCAGGACTACAAGATAATCATCGGCATTTTCATTGGGATCATCATCCTAGGCATTCTGCTCGGAGGTCTTTCCACCCACTCAGCCCTTAGGAAATACCTCAACGCTGATGTCGATCGACTGTATGCATAGAGACATCGAACCCATCGAAGGGCACGTATAAAAATCGAAAAACAAACAACATTATACCATGGCAAAAGAAAAAAACAAAAAAGAAACCAACGAAATCTCTGACGAACAGAAGGTAATGCCTTTCGGAAAACAGAATTACATCATCGTCCTCATTGGCCTTGCCCTCATCGCAATTGGCTTCATCCTGATGATTGGTGGTGGCTCAAGCGACCCCGATGTCTTCAACGAAAAGATGTTTGACTTTCAACACCTGACCTTAGCTCCCATCTTGGTCTTGGCTGGCTTTGTGGTAGAGATCGTTGCAATCTTCTGGAGGAGCAAGAAATGAGTTGGTTACAAGCATTAATACTCGGCCTGCTTCAGGGCCTGACGGAATATCTTCCCGTCAGCAGCAGTGGACATCTGGCCATCGGCCAAGCCCTTTTTGGCCTTGACGACGGCTCTTCAAACCTCACGTTTACCGTATTGCTTCATGTGGCCACCGTGCTCAGCACCTTAGTCATCCTCTGGAAGGAAATCGTGTGGATCTTCAAGGATTTGTTCGCCCGTCAGTCGTGGCGAACCTACCAAGGCCTCAACGACGGCACCAAATATGCCATCAACATTCTCATCTCGATGATTCCAGTGGCTATCGTGGGCTTCTTCTTCAAGGACAAAGTGGAGGAAGTGTTTGGCTCGGGTCTCCTCATCGTGGGCATCATGCTCTTAGTGACAGCTACATTGCTTGCCTTTTCCTACTTTGCCAAACCGCGTCAGAAGGAAAACATCAGTGGTCTGCATGCCTTCATCATCGGTATTGCCCAGGCCTGCGCCGTTATGCCAGGTCTCTCTCGTTCTGGCTCAACCATCGCGACAGGCTTGTTGCTTGGCAACAAAAAGGAAAAGTTGGCCCAGTTTTCCTTCCTAATGGTCATTCCTCCCATCCTTGGCGAGGCATTGCTTGACATCAAGGACATCTTTGATGTCGGCTTCAGTCAAGCTATGAACGGCATCTCGCCTTTGGCTGCCATCGTAGGCTTCCTAGCCGCCTTCATCGCAGGCTGTTTCGCCTGCAAGTGGATGATCAACATCGTGAAGAAAGGTAAGCTGATTTGGTTTGCCGTCTATTGCGCCATCATCGGCCTCGTTGCCATAATCTTCGCCTGATGTTCAACTTCGAAGAAGGCGAGGTCATCCTCATCGACAAACCTTTGGACTGGACGTCGTTCGACACGGTCAACTTCATCCGTTCCTTGCTCAACCGTTGCTATGGCATCCGCAAGCTCAAGGTAGGACATGCCGGAACTTTGGACCCCTTGGCAACGGGTCTGCTCATATTGTGTACGGGCAAGATGACCAAACAAATCGATACATTTCAAGCGCAGGTGAAGACCTACACCGGGACGATTCTACTGGGACAAACCACACCAACCTTTGACTTGGAAAGCGAGCCCAACGCCTTCTTCCCCACGGATGGCATCACTCCAGAACAGATTGAAGCTGCCCGGCAACAATTCCTCGGCGACCTCAAGCAATACCCACCTAAGTACTCCGCCATTAAAATCAAAGGAAAACGCGCCTTCGACTATGCCCGCTCCGACGAAGAAATCGAGCTGAAAGCCCGTGATGTCCGCATCGATGATTTCAAACTCAATCTCGACCGTTTCCCCGAACTCGACTTCGAGGTGACATGCAGCAAGGGCACCTACATACGTAGCCTCGCCAACGATTTCGGTAAGGCCTTGGGCAACGGCGCATGCCTCACCTCGCTTCGGCGCACCCGCATCGGCGACTTCAACGTAGAAGACGCCTGGCCATTGGAGAAACTGAGACAGCACATTGTTGACACAGGCGAGGCATTCAAGGAATGGAAGAGGCAACAAGAGGAAAATAAGCAGAAATAGTACTGGCAATCAATGTATTAAGAAAAAAAACTTGACAAAACTTTTGTCCTGCATTATCTTTGTGCCCTTTATAAAGAAAAATCAAAACTTAACATAGCATGAAATTATCGCAGTTCAAATTCAACCTGCCCAGCGAATTGATCGCGCTCCATCCGATGCAAAACCGTGACGAAGCCCGTTTGATGGTTGTCGACAGAAAAACCGAGAAGATTGAGCATTGCATCTTCAAGGACCTCATCAATTACGTCAAAGACGGCGACGTGTTTGTCATCAACAACACAAAAGTGTTTCCCGCCAAACTCTATGGTGAAAAGGAAAAGACAGGTGCCAAGATCGAAGTACTATTGCTTCGCGAACTTGACCCCGAAAGTCGTTTGTGGGACGTGCTTGTCGACCCAGCGCGCAAAATCCGTATCGGCAATAAATTGTATTTCGGAGAAGGCGACGAGCTGGTGGCAGAAGTCATCGACAACACCACATCGAGAGGAAGAACGCTGCGTTTCCTGTATGACGGCACCTATGACGAATTCAAGAAAACACTGTCTTCATTAGGCCATACGCCCATCCCAAAAGAGCTCAACCGTGACGAAACGCCTGAAGATGCCGAAGACTTCCAGACCATCTACGCCAAAGTGGAAGGTGCTGTTTCGGCTCCTACTGCTGGCATGCACTTCAGCAAGATCCTGATGAAACGCCTTGAAATCGTTGGCGCCTCCTTCGCCGAGCTGACTCTGCACCCTGGCATGGGCAACTTCCGCGACATCGAAGTGGAAGACCTCACCAAGCACAAGCCCGATTCGGAAGAGATGTATATCGACGAGGAATGCTGTACTCTGGTCAACGAGGCCAACCAACGCCACAACAACGTGTTTGCCGTTGGCACCACTTCCTTGAAGGCGCTCGAAACCGCCATGACCATCAGCGGCAAGATCAAACCTTTTAAGGGCTGGACCAACAAATTCATCTTCCCGCCTTACACCTTCTCGGTCGCCAACTGCATGATCACCAACTTCCACCTTCCCAAATCACCGATGATGATGGAAGTGGCAGCTTTCGCTGGTTACGATTTGCTGATGAAAGCCTACAAGGAAGCCATTGCCGAAAAGTATCGTTTCTTTACCTATGGTGACGCGATGCTGATTATCTAATTTTTAAGTATTAAATTCTGAATTTTAAATAGTTACCAATAATGAACCAAGAAGATTTTTTCAAGAAGATAACCGCTCATGCGAAGGAATATGGCTTCATCTTCCCTTCGAGCGAGATTTATGACGGGTTGTCGGCTGTCTACGACTACGGCCAAAACGGCGTGGAACTGAAGAAGAACATCCGTGAATACTGGTGGAAGGCCATGGTACAGATGCACGAAAACATCGTCGGTATCGATGCTGCCATCTTCATGCACCCCACCACTTGGAAGGCCTCAGGCCACGTCGACGCTTTCAACGACCCGCTNNCCGCTCATCGACAACCGCGACTCGAAAAAACGCTATCGCGCCGATGTGCTCGTCGAAGACTATATGGCCAAAATCGAAGATAAGATTAATAAGGAGGTGGAGAAAGCCCGCAAGCGCTTCGGCGATGCCTTCAATGAGGAACAATTCGTGACCACCAACCCGCGTGTGCTGGAACACAAAGCCAAAATCGAGGAAAT
>DBXU01000135.1:0-383 GCA_002310075.1 Bacteroidales bacterium UBA1204
ACCTCGAAGTCGTCATCTGTGGAGGAGGCGACCAGATAATAGGTGCCAGCCAACACATTCATGCTGTCGATTTCAGGACCGCAAACAGGTTCTCTGTTCATGGTAGCCTCCACTTCGCGAGTGGGAACAGCAATCATACCTTCTGCCATCATCTTGGCACGAAGTTCAGCATAAGCGGCGTTATCTTCCACAAAGCTTCTGTTGCCATAGGCAAAGGTCGTCTTGGGCAAGAAGTTGCGCTGCGTGGGACTGGTGATGCCTTCAAGAGAAGAGCCATAACCATTAATACTAGCGCCACTGATGGTTTCTCCATAGAAGTAAGCAGAACCCCATCCAACCATTGAATGATAAGTTGTCTGATATACGCCAACAAGCAAATTGCC
>DBXU01000135.1:391-12028 GCA_002310075.1 Bacteroidales bacterium UBA1204
TGGTGAAATTAAGGGTCACCTCTGAGGTAGTACCGTCGATAGCACCTTCATAAACAATGGTAGCTCCAGAAAGACCTTCAAAACTGGAAATCGTGGTGCCAGCCACTTCTTTCATAAACACTTGGAACGGACCTGTCCAAGGGTTACCCTGGCTAGCTGTCTGCTGAAGGTAGAACTTCATACTGTTGATGTTCTTTCCGCTCATGTCGCTCAATTCGGCAGCAGAATAAACCATCTCAGCTTTTAAGCAATTGTCAGCATTAAAGCCATAAACTGGAACATAACTATTGGTGATTTCACCATCGTGCACGGTGAGTTCGCCGCCAGCGCTGCTTCCGCCGCCACCATTGAATCCGGTGCCGGTGTAGTTGTTGTCAGCCATCGGGCCATCTTCACCGTTAAAGTCCTCGGTGTAGAGGGCAACCTTGCCGTTTTCGCCGGTCGAAACCTTGGCGCTCAGCATCATGGCCTTGTCAAGCGTGAACTTCATCACAGCGTCCTTGCCTTCCGGAATCTCGGGATAAGGCAGCGTGTAGTCGTTGTGGAGGTCCATCGTATCTTCGCCAGCCCAGATGGTGGACATGAATTCCTTCCAGGTGAAGCCAGGTTCGATAGCCTCGCCGTCGTTGAGTTGGTAGGCCACTTCGACCACGTCAGGGCAGATGGGGGTATAGAGTTCAGCGATGATGGGCCAGATGTGGGCCTCACGGGTGCCGTGGTAGATAGCCACAAACTGACGCTCAACGGTACCAGCGGCAGTGGCATTCACATCGATAGAGATGTTGGTGGTGTCGCCAGCAGCCAGTTCAAACGGAACCTCGGTCAGGTTCTCGAAAAGACCATCATTAGGCGTGAAGTCAAGCACAGTAATAGTGTAGTCATCGTCGCTTTCATTGTACATCTTGAACACATAGGGAGCCATCCATGCACCCAGCGGGCGGCTGCCCACCTTCACGGTGTCGATGGTGCCGTCGGCGCTCATGACGTGCAGGCCGTCGGTGTAGACATAACCAGGCTCGTCGGGCTCGTCGCCACCAGGCTCGTCGCCACCTTCACCAGGAGTGTAGGTGAATGTAGTCTTGGGCAGGAAGCTGGTCGTATTGACCGTATAGTTGTTGCCGCTTCTGCCATAGACAGCATTACCATTCACACTTTCACCCACCCAATAGCTGCTGGAATAACCCGTAGTAGCCGTGTAGTACACAGCAACCCACAGATTACCACCATTGTAGGTGTAAGGTGTGGTAAAAGTGACGGTCATCTCTTGCGAAGCAACGCCAAGCGTTCCTTGGTAAACGAGAGCGGCATCACTGGTGCCCAAGAAAGAAGAAAGGGAAGTTTCGCTGACTTCTTTCATATAAACTTGGAAGCTTCCATTCCATGAAACATTGGCGTAACTGCTGCTGGTGAAGAACTTCAAAGCAGAAATCTCACCACCATTCATGCCAGCAAGTTCACTAGCAGGATACACAAATTCATGTTGGAGACTGTTGTCTGTCCACAATCCCCACACAGGAATGTAGGAATTTGTGGCTGTACCGTCATGGACGGTCAGTTCATCTGCTCTCACAAAGCCGGCAAAGGCAAGCAAGAGCGTCATCATCAAAGAAAATACTTTCTTTTTCATAATGAATAAATTAAGTTAGTAATAAAGTGATTTGATTGATTTCTATTCGTATAAATAGGAAACGCACCAGTGCACAATGGCATGGTGACGGCTATTTTGCTAAGCATCGTACCAAAAAAAGAATGCATAGTAAAAGCGCTTTTATACGTTGTCGACATTTGTATGACTCACAACTTCTGTTTTACCCTTAGTCTTTAGACTAAGAATTGTAAAAAAAAATGTTGTTTTTTGCATTTCAGACATGAGGTGTGTTCAGGCGCACTTCACAATCGAGGAGAAGCTGGTAATGGTATTTGTTGAAAAGGTTCTTCTCACACAAGTCGGCAATCTCTTCCCTACTCATCCATGACACCGACTCAACTTCCTCTTTCTGCAGATGCAACATCGATGTCGGCACATTGCTTTTCAACATATATAACAAAGTAAACTTATATCGGAAGCGCCTGATTCCCACCAGTTTCAACTCGCTTTTCGTCACCGAGAGGCCTATCTCCTCCTTCAGCTCACGCAACATCGACAAGGCGAAGTCGCGTTCGCCACTTTTCACATGTCCAGCCGTAGTGGCATAATAATTGCCCTTCGATGGAGCTACTTTTTGGATCAGGTATTGCTTTTGGTTGTTATAGACGAAAACAGCCACAATGGGAATCATGGTCCCCTCAGGTATAGGCTGTCCCCTTTCGACAGTTCCCCCAGTGGGTTTCAAATGTTGGTCGTATAAATCCAAGATTTCCATGTTCGCCATTAGCCTTCAAAAGAGCAAAGTACATAACGTTTTTTACAGTTTGCAAAGATAGTAAAAAAACAAAAACATCTCCCAAATTGAGGCGAAAACCGGAATAAAAAAAGGCCACGTCCAACAGGGCGCAGCCGATATAGATTCCTTGCTAAAACTGGCGTTATTCAAATTCCTCGAAGCAATCGCGCAGGAAATTATGCCCAAGCACTTCCGATATCTTCATCAGCTGGGCCAAATCGATGCTTTGTCGCTTAAACATCTTGTATACATTCGACTTCTCGCAATAAATCTCTCTGGCAAACCAAACCACGGTCCTGCCTTGACGCCATAATTCATCTTGGATCATGTTTCCGATGTGAACATCTTTCATCTTGAATCTCATAACTGATGCTTTTGATTTTGTCGCAAAAGTAGGATGAGGCCCAAAAAACAGCCCAAAAGCGTTCACTAAAACGAATCAAATAAAATAAAAAAAGAATCTTGCTTTTGACTAGGAATCAATTAGTTATTATAATGATAAAAGAAAATCAAACAATTGGACAAATGCTTGATTGGAATCTAAGTCAAATAAAGACACAGGGTCTAACTATTTATTTCCCAATTGTTTAAAAAACCATGTAAGACAAACTGAAGGTCTGATTTGTCGCCAAACACCTCATGCAGTTTTAATGAGCGAGCCCATACGGCTTGGTAGGTCTTCCCCATCAATGCAGCGGCCTGCACCTCGGACAGCCCAAGTATATACATGCAACAATATACAATGTCGGAACGCTTCAACCGAGGATAGCGTTCCATGATCTTGGCAGAAAACTTGGGGAACACGGCATCAACAGCATTGACCAACATGGTTGTCTGGGCATCCGACAATACCCATTCCGGATAAGCATAGCCTGCTTTCACGTTGGCCGACTTCACCTTAACAACTCTCTTACTGATCGGCATTTCACGAAGAGCTCCCAACTTTTTATCCAATGAGAGGCTCTGGAAATCGGGCGCGGTAATCACCTTGTCCAATTTGTCTTCCAACGACCTGATTTTCTCTTCTTTCTGGCGCGTTGTCCTTTTGGTGGTCTCAATCTCATCTTGAAGCAACGCCTTAATTTTTTCGTTGGCCTCACGCTCTTTTTTTCGAAGTCGCTTATGCCTTCTGACGAGCCAGATGTTGACAGCCAAAATAAGTAACAAAACAACGATGATAAACAGCACGAAGAAAAAGAGATCTTTTTGCCTAGCATTTTGACTATCAGCCTTATAATCATCGTAGCGCATAATCATTTGAACTCTGTCACCGCTCTTCGACAATTGATCGAGATACAGGTCCGACAGCAACTCGCCATAATGCGCAGCCTTATCATGCATGCCAAGTGTATTGGCAGCCTTAATGATACCTCGATATGCCTTAATATTTTGACGCGGCAATAAGGGAAATCCGCGTTCGTAGTTGTACAAAGCCGAATCGTATTGTTGGTCTTCAAAAAACAAATAGCCAAGAGAAAAACGAATCTGCCGTTCCAGCCAACTATTGTCCGCCTCCTCCAAGGCATGACTCAGCAAATCATAGGCAGCATGTTTCTCCTCTACGTTATACATGTCGAGAGCCTTATGATACAAACTGCTGAAATGCTGGCTGCCATGATCCTTTAGGGTCTTTTCATGAATACTATCCGATTTCCTATAATAGTATAATGAGTTAATTTTGTCACCTTGCGCCAAAAACACATCACCCATCAATTCATAGTTGTTGGCCACCCCTAAATGGTTGTTTTCCATCAGAAAACTACCATTGGATTTCTCCAGGCACTCCAACGAAGTGCCATAAGCATCGTACATATAAAAAAGCCATGCCAAACGATCATAAATAAGACCCGTAAAATGCTCATAATCAGGGTTATGGTTTGAAGAAGAAAAGAAATGGCGCTTTTTCGTCAAGCCATCCATAATCCAAAGTGCATCCAAATAACCAGAGAATGCTTCCACTATTTCCTTCTTCTTAAATTCTTCGACAACAGCCTTGGCATAGCAGGCCCGTGCTTTTTGAAAGCCAATTTCCTCTTCTCCCCATCTGACATTACGTCCGGGCATAAGCGAATCAAAATGGGCATAGGCAACCGACAAAGCACTGTCATTCTTAATACGGAGAAAATTCATATAGTACAACTCCACTTCAAGAATCTGGAATTCAGCATAATGATCTTTTGAGGAAGCATACAGTTTCTCCATATCAAGGGAATCGGCCACGGCTTGAAACAATTTCCAGGCACTGTCTGGTTGAGTATCCTTTAACGAATAGATATCTTTGAAAACAGGGATATCCTGAGACAAAGGGGAAAAACTGGTGGTTTTCTTACACGAGATAAACACTAGCAGCAAAGCCACTGCTATTAAACAGAACTTTTTAATCATCGGATGCTATCTTCCGTGCAAAAGTAGAAAATAGGACAAAAAAGAGCCTGATTTTGGAATATAAATCCAAAATCAGGCGTTATTCTATTGATAGCAATCTTTCAAAAAATCATGATCCAAGATGCGGGATATTTGCATCAATTGCTCCAAGTCGAGGCTCTTGCGTTTGAAAAGCTTGTATACATTTGTCCGCTCGCAATAGATTCTCTTGGCAAGCCATGAAGCGCTCCTTCCCTGCTTCTTCAGCTCGTCCTTGATCATCTGGCCAATGAAAATATCCTCTTTATATGCGATCATGTGATTGGTTTTTATTTTCCGAACATATCCTTAATGCCTCCCAAGGAGCCTAGTAAGTTGGTGGCTTCATAAGGCAAATAGACCGTCTTGTTATCCTGACCGCCAGCCACTTCCTTCAGTGTCTCGATATACTTGACAGCCAGCAGATAATTGACCGGGTCGGCGCCACGATCAGAGACTGCGTCGGCGATATTGCGAATGGCAGCAGCCTCGGCCTCAGCTTGCAACACTTTGGCGCGAGCTTCACCTTCAGCCTTCAATATATTGGCCTGCTTGTCGGCTTCAGCAGCATTAATCTCAGCCTGCTTCTCACCTTCCGAATTCAAGATCTGGGCCTGCTTCTCACCTTCTGCCTTCAAAATTTCGGCACGACGGTTACGCTCGGCCTGCATCTGGAGTTCCATGGTGCGGCGGATGCTTTCAGGCGGCGTGATATCCTGCAACTCAACACGGTTTACCTTCACGCCCCATTTGTTGGTGGCATCATCAAGCACATTGCGCAATTTCGAGTTAATAGTGTCACGCGAAGTCAAGGTTTCGTCAAGTTCCATCTCACCCACCACATTACGTAGCGTCGTTTGGGTCAGCTTCTCAATAGCTACAGGAAGATTTTGGATTTCATAGACGGCCTTCATTGGGTCTACAATCTGGAAATAAAGCAAGGCGTTGATTTCCGTCATCACGTTATCCTTGGTGATCACACTTTGCTTGTCGAAGTCATACACCTGCTCACGCATGTCGATGCGCGAAGTACGCGCCAAAGCACCATTCTGGCGACGAACGATGGTTTCCTTGGCTTGTTCGATGATAGGCAGGATGACGTTGATACCCGCATTCAGGGTGCGGTTGTACTTACCGAGACGTTCCACAATCATGGTTTCCGACTGCGATACGATTTTGATGCCTCGAAGAATGTAGATTACCACGAGTGCAACCAAGACATAGAGAATAATCATTCCAAAATTCATAGTGTTATTTTTTAACGGTTACTATAATACTGTCTAATTTCACGATTTCCACGGTAGCGCCCTTCTCGATGACCGAACCGTCTTCTGACACAGCCTTCCAATCATCGCCGTCAACGGCAACACGACCAGTATGTTGCTCAGCATCGATGCGTTCCGAGACCACTCCTTTTCGCCCGATGATGGCATCGGCATTGGTCTTCACATCTTTCGATTTCCTTTCCAAGAAACGCATTACGACAGGCCTTAGGAAGATAAAGGTCAACAGGGAGACCACCACAAAAATGATGATTTGCCAAGTGATGTTGGCACCCAAGCCCGCAGCAAGGGCTGAGAAGCCCGCTCCTATGGCGAAACAAATGGCGCCAAAGGTCGCCGAACAGATTTCGAAGATGAGGAGCAAAATGGTGACAATGAGCCAAATTTGATATGCTTGCATAATATTACGTTTTAACGATGCAAATATAATCAATTTCCACTTACAAAAAAAGGTTGCAAGATTGCAACCTTTCATTTTGGTATCAAATCCACTTCACCAGCGGGAAGTCCTGACGATGCGGCAGCATCTTATTGGTAGGATAGACACGGAAAGTGAAATCATACACACCGGCGCGCCTGATTGGCACCTTAATATAATACTTCACCCAGCCGTCGCCCGAATCAACGAGTTTCATCTTCTCCACGGCGGTGATTTCATCCACCACATCATTATTCTTCTTTCCGAACAACAACTCAATGGCCAGGTCGCCAGGCTCCAAGTCAGGTGTGAGCAAAGTAATCTCGGCGATGAACTGCTCGCCGAAAGTCAACGGACGCACATTGGTATCAGGCAAAATCAACGACTTCACTTCCACCTTGTCCCAGTTGTTGCGCACACGTGTCTTCCACGCATTGATCTCGAATGCCTTCTGGTAACGGTTGGCACGCATCCAGTGGGTGCGATCTATCAACTTGTTGTAATACCTCTCGAAGTAGTCATCCATCATGCGTTTCATGGTGAAGCAAGGCGAAATTTCGTTGAGGCACTTCTTCATGGCAGCCACCCATCCCGTAGGCACCTCATGCACATTGCGGGCATAATAAAGCGGGACAATCTCGTTTTCCAAAGTGTTGTAAATCGTTTCGGCATCCATCTCGTCCTGATAGCGCTGGTCTTGATAGGTGCGTTTCTCTTGGATGGCCCAGCCGGCATCGGGGCGATAGCCCTCGGCCCACCAGCCGTCCAAGACGGAAAAGTTGAGTACACCATTCATCACGGCCTTCTCGCCACTTGTGCCAGAGGCTTCGAGCGGGCGTGTCGGCGTATTGAGCCACACATCCACACCGCTGGTCAGGCGACCTCCCAATTCCATATCGTAGTTGCTGATAAACAAAATCTTGCCAATAAACTCGGGACGACGCGAGATGTCGATGATCATCTTGATAAGGTCTTGTCCTGCCTTATCGTTTGGGTGCGCCTTACCAGCAAAGAGGAAGATGACGGGGCGCTTCGGGTCGTTGACAAGCTGCGACAGACGTTCCAAATTGCCAAACAACAGATGGGCACGCTTGTAAGTTGCGAAACGACGGGCAAAGCCGACAATCAACGCATTCTCATTCAGACTGTTAACCGTCTGCATGATGAGTTTCGGGCTCTCCTGACGCTGACGCATGTCTTCTTTGATCTTATCACCCAGATAGGCAATCAGTTCGTGCTTCAGCTGCTTGCGGATGTCCCAAATCTTCTCATCCGGCACCTCGTTAATCTGCTCCCACATCTTCACATCCGACTGAGTGTCGATGTAATCAGGACCAAAAGTATCTTTATAGAGGCGCTGCCACAAGCGGTTGCTCCAAGTGGGCAAGTGAACACCATTGGTGACATAACCAATGTGGTTCTCCTCTGCGAAATAGCCTGGCCACAACGACTGGAACATCTCCCTCGACACGCGGCCGTGGATCTTGCTCACGCCATTCACCTCCTGACTCAGGTTGGTGGCCAGCACACTCATCGAGAACTTCTCGTTCGGGTTGTTGGGGTTGAAACGGCCCAAGCCCATGAAGCGTTCCCAGCTGATGTTCATGCGGTTGGCATAGTGTGGCATATAAGTACGGATGAGATGCTCCTCAAAGGCATCGTGACCAGCGGGCACGGGTGTGTGCGTTGTGAACAAGGTGGAAGCTCTGACCAACTCAAGCGCGACATCGAAATCGAGGTTGTGCTTGTTGATATAGACACGTAAGCGCTCCAGTCCGCTGAAGGCTGCATGGCCTTCGTTGCAGTGATAGATGGTAGGCTTCACACCCAAGGCTTCGAGCAGACGAATGCCGCCCACGCCGAGGAACATCTCTTGCTTGATACGCATCTCGCTGTCGCCGCCATAGAGTCGACTTGTGATGCCACGGTCTTCGGACGAGTTCTCCTCGATATCGGTATCCAAGAGATACAATCCTATCCTACCCACGTTAACACGCCATGCCTTGGCATAGACCGAACGACCCGGGAAAGCGATGCTCACCTTGATCCATTCACCCTTATCGTTGAACACGGGCTGCAAAGGCAGCTGTGAGAACTTCTGCGGGATGTACTCGGCACGTTGCTCGCCAGAAACAGAAATCTCTTGAGCGAAATAACCGTATCGGTACAACAAGCCTATACCCACCATATTGGCATTGGAATCTGAGGCCTGTTTCATGTAGTCGCCAGCAAGAATACCTAGGCCGCCTGAATAGATCTTAAGGCTCTTCATCAGGCCGTATTCCATACTGAAATAGGCGATGAGATCTTTCTGTTGTGTAGGCTGTGCCATGTAGTTCTTGAACTGGTCGTAGACTTTGTTGAGACGTTCCACGAAGTCCTCATTGTTTTCCAAGTCCTTTATTTGTTCCACAGAGAGGCTTTCCATCAGGGCAACAGGATTCTGTTCCGTGGCTTTCCAAGCTTCCGGGTCGATGCTCTCAAACAACTCGATGGCATCCACATTCCAGCACCACCAAATGTTACGCGACAACTCTTCAAGTTTCTTCATCTCAGGGGAGTAGATCGGCTTCACCAAAACCTTCTTCCAACTGGGAGAGTCGTTTTTCTGATAAACCACCTCATGCAGCATATCAGCATAAGGAACTGGTTCCATCATATAATGACGGCCACCTGACTTCTCCAAGGCCACATCCCAAGCTTTCTGATAGCTAACAATCAAGTCTTTCCACAGCAATTTGTTAGCCACCTGCAATGCAGCTTCCGAGGTCTCGACCACACCTTTATCGGTCAAAGCCAAGAAACTACGTAATGCCGATACGATCTCGTCAATCACCTTATTCGAATCACCTTGTTTACGTGGCACCACCGTCACAGCTCCGTTGCCTTTGCACTCCTGTTGCACGAACTTTCCGAACCCTGACACATCGGATGTCAAAGTTGGAATGCCCATAGAGACACTCTCAAGCGGCGTGTAGCCCCAAGGCTCATAATATGACGGGAACACCGAGAAATCGAAGGCAGAGAGGAACTCGGAATAGGTCAGGTTGAAAATGCCGTCGCTACCGTTTAGGTAAGCTGGCACAAACATCACCTTCACTTTGTCGTTGGCATCGTTCTGCAAACCCGAGTTGCGCAATGTATTCAGAATTGCATCGTTCTCATATTCAAAGATATGGTGAGTGGCAGGAAAGTCCGTGTGTCCCATGATGGCATTGGTGCCGTCGAGGCGATGTTGCAAGTCTTTTGAAGGGCCAGCAATATTACTCGGAACAGCAATTACACCCACCACGGTACGAGGCAAGTTCTTGTCTTCATTCAAGCGTCGCAAAGCCTCAATAAAAAGATCAATACCTTTGTTCTTGAATTCATAACGGCCGCTGTTGAGCACCATCAAGCAATTGGGATCGAGGGTCTCGCCGCACAAGGTTCCAGCAATTTTCAAGATCTGCTCACGCGTTGCCTTGCGTTTCTCAGCAAACTCAGCATTGTCTTTCCTAAAGGTATGGTCGATGCCGTTTTTGGTCACCACATCGGGTTTGCGGTAGAGGAACTGCTCGCACTCTTGCGCTGTGATGTCACTCACCGTCGTGAAAGCATCGGCATTCTTGGCCGCCTTCTGCTCCATCGACTGCTGCGAGACCACGTTGAACTGCATAGCCATCACCGAAGGCAGGTAGGTCTTCAGGTTGTCATACAGTGGCAATCCATTGCCCGAAATGGCACGGCCAAGATAAGTGGCGTGAGTTGTAAAGACGGTGGCAATCTGAGGACAATGCTCCTTTATATACAACACGCCGGAGCCCGTCATCCACTCGTGGAATTGAGCCACAATATGGCTGGTCTGCTGTAAGTAGAAATTACAGAAGCTCTCAATCACCTGACCGGCGGCATAACCAAACAAAACGGGTTCGATATAATCCCATTGGCCGCGGATGCTGTCCAGCTCATATTGTTCCCAAAGGTGTCCAAGTATCTCGTTCTTCGACTGATAAAGCGGTGTATAGTCCACCAAAATGGCGATGGGGCTGCTTTCGATTTTCCAATGACCAATACGGAACTTCAGGCCTTGGGCTAATGCCCTTTCACGCCACTCGGGAAAGAGTTCGTTGTCTTCCACAAAATACAGCGTCTCATGTGCTTCCTTGACTACATCCGGACCGACCGTGATATAATGGTCGCCAAGCAGCTGACGCATGACATTCGACTTCGTGGACAGCACCGTATAGATGCCACCCACCATGTTACACACTTCCCAAGAGGTTTCAAAAAGGTATTCGGGGTTTTTCATTGTTGATTTATATATAAAGATTATAATTCACTGTTGAGATTCCCTTCGGGAAATCGAAGATTCGACGAAGTCAATGGCGTTATTGTTTTGTTGTCCAGCGGCGGCAAAACCAGTTTCTGACTTGTAGCAGTTGCTACCGCCGCAGGATAACCTTTTTTCTCCATTCCCGCAGGGAATCCGTTTTTATGATTCTGCCTTCACTTTCCGTTTCGCCAGCTTCGTCACCCTATCGGTGAAGTCGGTCAGCACATTCATATAATTGACATAGGCGTCATAGGGTGAAGCATAGTGGTTGAAGTATTTATGCACCACACCGTCGGAGAGCCACTTCGTGCACATGTAGTAGAAATGGTCGGAAGTCTGGAGCATGGTCCAGTCCTGCTGCAGCTCCTCATCTTTGATGCGATGCACCTTGGTGTTGAGTTCGTACAAGGTACGGAAGGCGTCATCCTGCAAGGGGTTGCCGAGCCAGGCCGTGAGGTCACGCTCTTCGTCGCTCCACGACAGCACATTGGGCACATTGACGGCACTGACAGGCTGCAACTTCTTGGCCAGTTCCTGTGGCGTGGCAAACTTGAACTTGCTGCCCTTCAGGATGGCACCAGGCAAAGCCTCCATAAAGTTAAAGATGCCCGTCTCGGCGCTCTGGTGCTCGCCAAAGGTCTCGTAGTCCATGAAGATGTTGACTACCTCTTCCTCCTCTGGCAAGGCATTCAGCCAGTTGACGAAGTCCTCGGCACGGAAGCCGTCCTGCACGAAGCGGAAGGCGATCTCGTCGCTGAACTTGAAGTTGCGCAGCAACACTTTCAGCTTCGGGTTGATGGCGTTGGCATACATGTAGTTGGGACTCTTCCAACC
>DBXU01000080.1:0-1745 GCA_002310075.1 Bacteroidales bacterium UBA1204
GAAAGCCTTCCGGCCGCCTTCAATATTTCCCTTCCAAATTGACGGTAATTGTATTTCTTGTTTTCGAAAACGATCGCCCTTGCGAAAGGCATTCTTTTAACCGTTTCGGCCACTTGTTCGTAGATGCTTTTTGGTGCCATTTGACTGAATCATATTACTCTATTTCGGGCTTCTTTTGATAGCCCCTAAATGCGAAAAGCGCGCCCACGCGTTTTCCATATATGCGTGTCTCATTTGAGAATTTCTTACCGATTTTTGGACAATCGTAAAGGCGGATTCATCGGCGCTGAATTTATCTTGACGATAAAGTGAAACCGCTTACAAAGGCGGAAAAAGACCTCAAAATGTCTAGAAACCTGCAGTTGCGGTGGTCCCGCCTTTTTAAAAAAGGCCCTATGAGCCGAGTCCGCCTTTTTATTTAAAATAAAATAATTATTGAAAATTGGCTTATGTGTTCTATATTAACCTCACTCTTTCAAGAAAGGAGAGCAGACAATTATGAAAAAATTTGCAACCAAGCTAATGCTTATGTCCACAGCTGCACTCGCAATGTTAGGCTCCTGTGTACCACCAAGCGACAGCAGCACTAATGGTAATGAGGGTTCCGCATCGACTTCTGCAGCCGATAAGGATCCATCCAAGATCAAGCGTGAAAAGGAGATTCCTTTCCTTCAGGAAAACATCTTCCTTAACCTTGATAACTTCATCACCATCGAGTATAGCGACGGTTCTACCGACAAGAACTTCGAACTCAGCACCAACGCCAAGTCCATCACCATCGATGGCCATAAGGTCAAAGGCTCTGAGGTCGGCACCTTCTACATCACCGTCACCGCTGGCGGTCTTGTAACCAAGCTCGACGTCACCGTCCTTAGCAACGATCAGATCAAGATGGAGGCCTTCCTTGAGCCACTTCTCGACGATCCACAGAACTTCACCATCGATGTCCATTATGAGGATGACAATGGTCAAGACCAGCGTTTATGGAAAGCTCTCCATAACGCCAGATACACGGTCATTTATGATCCAGACGATCTCTACGCCGTCGACGAAAATGGCAATCCAGATAACTTCATCCTTGCCAAACTCTCTGATGGCAATGGCTATCAGGGTTCCTACACCGAGGGCGCCAACCACACTCCAGTCCCAACCTTCGAGCCTGGCATTCTCAGCCAGTACGATTGGTACTATGTCACGATGCCAATCGAACTCGACGCCGCTGATTCGACCTATATCAGCTTAGATGGCGACGACATCCTCCTCATGAGCCCAACCTTCGCTGAGAGCCTCATGTGGGCGAGTGGCCTCTCCCATCCAAAATCCAACGGCGTTGAACTCCCATACTACGGCGCCGCCTTCGCTGGCTTCCAAGACATCAACATCGATGGCAACCCAGATATCGCTACCTTCGATATCATCGTTGGCGACGATACTGACAATGCTGTCTGGTGCACCCTTATCCTCGAAGCCATCGGATCTTCCGAGCTCTCTTGGATGAACGCCGCCATTGCCGATGCCTCATACATCCCAGCCAAGATCACCTCTAACGAAATCACAACCGCCTTCTTAGCTGCCAACACCGCAGGCAATTTCACCCTCACCCTCGAGGCCTATGCCTACGACGATGATGGCAACAAGATCGTCCCAGCTGAAGCTGATGTCGCCGGTGGCGCAGTCGCTAACCTCTTCGGTTCCTGCGATGCCGTCATCACCGAGAAATACACCTCAACTGGCATCTACACCGA
>DBXU01000080.1:1795-2552 GCA_002310075.1 Bacteroidales bacterium UBA1204
CTCTACGACATCTCTGCCGTTTGGAATGATAGCGGTGCCGCTTACAGCACTAGACTCGCTGACAACGCCGATCAGACTGCCAAAGTCCTTCCAGCCCGTACCGCCATCGCTGGTACCACCGATGTCTTCACCCTCAACGAGGTGAAGCAGATGGCTGCCAACAACGTCACTGCCGCTGCTTGCGACGCTGTCAACTGGACCAGCAAGAAGACAAACGGAACCAAGACCATCTTCACCGGTGATGTCGGAGACGATGACCGCACCACCAAGGGCAACCTCCTCTTCGAGCAGTTGCTCAACATGTTCGGCGGACCAACCTACAGCGTCTTGAACAATGTCATCGCCGGTGGCAAAGGCAACCTCGGCACCATGTGGACCGAACCTCAAGAGTTCAATGGTGGCGACTACCACGCCCTCTCGCTCTACAGCAAATACACCAGCTTCAGCGTCGATTCCGCGACCAACGAAATTGAAATCACCTTATCCATGTATGCCCCTCTCGGCTTCGACGATGGCTACTTCGGAATGAAGATGACTCTCTCTGACATTGGAACCACAACCTTCGACTTCTCGA
Organism: Bacteroidales bacterium UBA1204; assembly: GCA_002310075.1. The sequence goes on from DBXU01000080.1 coordinate 2,370, forward strand.
CTCTTGCGGCTGCCAATGACAACCCTGGCATCCTTGCCTAATCACAACAACAAAAAACCGAGGGGGATCGTAATGGTCCCCTTTGGCTGCGATAAAGGAGTAAAAAAATGAAGAAACAGAAAATTCTTATCCTGGGTGCCAGCGCTCTTATGGGCCTTGGCTACCTTGCAGGTTGCAGTCAGG
>DBXU01000045.1:0-7129 GCA_002310075.1 Bacteroidales bacterium UBA1204
TCCATAATGAACACCTGGGCCATGGCCGGTGCGGTGGCCATCATCAGTGCGGCTGCTATTGCGATTATTCTTTTCTTCATCGTATGTTGGGTTTATTTGATTATTATCTTCTGAACATTCACATTCTGGCCGTTGGCCACGCGCATGAGGTAGATGCCGTTGGCGACGCCGTTGAGGCTGACGCGGTTCTGGTCGTTCACGAGGTTGCTGGTGTAGACCGTGCGGCCCGTCATGTCGGTGACGGTGAGCTGGCCTTGGCCGTTGACGACCCAGTCGCTGCCATCGAAGAAGGCGAAGTTGTCGGTGACGACCTCTTCGTTCTCCTCAACGTCGGTGAAGCGGCCGATGACGACCTTGAAGCGTGAGCGGTAGTCGTTGGCATTGCCTTGGAAGCTATAGCTGTCGTTGGCGAGCATGTCGTATTTCACGCCGGTGAGGTTGTCGACCAAGGTGAGACTGCTGAAGTTGGCGTTGGCCGTGTTCCAGCTGAGGGTGAAGGTGCCGTCCTCGTCGGTGTCGAAGTAGAGGGGCTGGCTGCCTTCGGTGATGTCGCGGAACAGGATGCCGAAGTCAGTGTTGTCGTGACGCAGGCTGATGCGACCCTTGGTGGAACCCACGTTGAGCTTCTCAGCGCCACCGTTCTCGGGACGACCGAGCTCAAGCACGGCCACGTTCTTGCTATCCTGACCGTTGTCGAGGAAGAAGTTGATAAGCGGGTAGTGGTTTTCAGCGCCACGGAAGTTAGGAGTGCCTTCGTTGGTACGCATGGCGTTGGTGAACTGGGCATTGCCTTCCTCGCTCACGCGAATCATGAAGCCTTGGTGCATGTTGATATACTGCGAAGCGACCTTTGCGCCATCAGAAGATGCGGTGGCATACTGCAGCCATGCATCTGATTCGGGATCGTAGACGGCATAGGTGTTGGCAAACTCTTCACCGTTCCAAAGGCTGTTGTTGACCGACTTGAACACCTCAAAGTTCAAATAGCTCTGGTAGGGGTTGCCGAGAAGGTTGTAGCCCTTCAGGCCAGTCCATTCAGGAGCATCGGCTGAGACCTTAATGGAGATGGAATTGCCATTGTTCAGGATACCGCGGTTTTGGATGAACTGATCTTTCCTGCTTACGTTGTTCTGGTCGGCGTTGATGGCCATCAAATAACCCTTGCCAGGAATGAAGTGGTCTTCGTTTTCATATTTGATGTTGAGTTCGTAGTTATCCATGTGCCAGTGGCAGTTGGTGTGACGGCGGAAGTTGATCCAGTGGTACTGAGGCTCATAGAAACAGTAGAAATCACCATGGTGGTAGTTGATGAAGTCTGCAGGGAAAATCTCCGTGTCGTCATCGTTCTGGTTAAAGCTCAATCCGCAAGGATTCGTGTTCAAGCTGTGTTGGTGTATCAGTCCTTCATCATCCTTATGGTTGTCCCCATCATCGGTTTGACGCGTATAGGTCCAACCGAACTGGCTATCCTTCAACGAAGAGCTTATGGTATGCCAACGCTTTCCTTTGCTAGCATCAAAGTTCTTCAGAGTTTGGCCAGTGAAACCAGTGATGGTCGAATTGGCATCTTGCAACAGTGAGACATCCTCGCCAATATAGACAACCACATCGTCATTATTGCTGCAATAGGTAGCATCTTCTTCACGGTTGTTTAGCGTTACATCATCATTGGCATACAAGAAGATAGCACCGGATTTGATTGCGGGAGAATTAGTGACTCCATAGTTGAATGAAGTTGAACCATGGTACCATTCGTCATTGTTGTCAAGCGGCATGTCGGTGTTCACGTTCATGTTACCGAGATTGTGACGATGCAGCATTTCCTTCATGTTGATGGCGTAATCGATGCGGATGCCGTCGGAAGAGCCAACGCAGGTGAATTCGTCAAGCTTCAGCACAGGATAGTCGCTGTTGATGTTGCCGCCTTTCTTTGAATACTGGTAGCCAAGGGCTGTAGTGCGCATCCATGAAGCATAGTCGCCCTTGCCGCCTTCCAGGGTCTCCTCCAGAGACTTGCCCGAAGATACAATAAGGTTGTTCTGACCATTACGGTTCAGCCATTGGGCAGGCAGTGTCTTTGTATACTTGTCAGTACCAGCGGCGCTGGTAGCAGGAACCATGTTGTCCAATTCGTTGGGCGAATAGGCTTTCGTGAATGAACCGGAACCTGTGATTTGACCAAAAGTGACTTTGTCAAGGTTCTCGTTCGCGCGCTCGAAGCGGACGTAACAGTTGTCAATGGTACCAGTGTTGGTGGCAGCAATACCGCCGGCGTATTTGCCGGTGATGCCGTTATGGAGGTAGTTGTAGACACCATTGGTAAAGCCATTCTTGAAGGTGCCTTTGTTTTCACCAACCATACCACCGATGGTGTAGCCAGTAAGTTCGGCCATGGCCATACAGTTGTAGATGAGGCCTTCGTTGAGACCGACCAGACCACCGAAGACAAGCTCGGAGTCGTGTTCAGGATCGGCGTAATTAGGATCATTGTTGCAGGTGATGCGACCAGCAGCACCGCAGTTGAAGATCTTGCCGCTTGTGGCCAATGTGTCGGCGATGATGCCGTGATGCTTGAATTTAGGAGTGTGTTGCTTGCCGCGGAAGTCGGCATCGAGTACGAAGACGTTCTTGATAGTGCCTTTCACCGTAGAGAACATGCCAGGGAAGACCACCACATTTTGATGGGTGCCATTAACTTGTTTATAATATTTAGATGCATTGTTCTTAAGACCGGTAATCACGTGGCCATTGCCATCGAAAGTACCTTCGTAGGCCAGTTTTACTCGTTGTCCGTCTTCCTGAATAATGTAGTAAGTCTCTCCATCAGTGCCAACCGCACATTGGTAGCCAGCACCAATCGGCACCCAGTTGTGGGCGCTCATGTCGATGTCAGCAGTGAGCTTGGCGTTCAATTTGGGATGCGAAGCCACCGTGTTGTTTTCGAGGTAGCCATGACGGCCATTCACCTCGCTGATGAACCAAGCCAGCTCTTCGGGTGTGCTGATTTCGATGAGTTGGGTCTCGCTAGTAATCTCAGGAAAATTGGTAGGTCTGTCAACGACCACTTCCGTCCACACAGAGCCGAGAACGTTGGCAGTGGGTATGTTAAATTCCATCCAATCATCTTCTACGGTAGTGCCGTCGGGCTTAATCACAGACAAGGGACCGTTGGTAACGATGCCATCACCCCATGAGCCATCCTCGATTTCTATGGGAATGAACATTTGCAGCTTACGGCCGTGAGGCTCATCTTCGTGCCCTGTTTCTTTCCTGAAGCCACACCACATCTCCTCGAAGTTGAAGTTGGTGAAGGTGAGGACTCTTGTTTGGGGATTGTAGTTGACAATATTATCAGGCAGGCGGTTTTCTGCACCTGCATTGGGGCCTTCTTCAATCACTACACCATTATCATCAAGAGCCAAGCGAGGAGTGCCGTTGGTGGGAGTCTCAAACTTCATCAAATTACCCGTTTTGCCCGTAAACTTGGGTGCATAGGCACGAATGACGAGGTTGGGGTCGGTGCCTTCGGGGAAGTTGACTTGGAAGCTTGGCGAAACCACGTCTTGTACGACGGTGCCGGCCCCCATGGGAATGGAAGAACCACCGCTTTCAGAAGCAATGCTTTCGAAAATATTGGCCAAAGTCTCTGCATTTTGAGCAGCGAGGTATTTACCGTTGTCGTGGTCGCCAGCAGGGTGAGGCTGAACCGTCATAGCAGCCCATGGAGTACCTGATTGTGATTCGATTTCATTAGCGGCATAGTTACTGGAGATAAAGTGGAGCAAGCCGTTGGCGGCGGCATCACCTGAGTTGCCACTAGTGGGTTCAGTGGCAGGTTCCCAATAGAAAATATCATCGTCAGTTGGTTCCCACGCACTCCATTGTCCCCAATTACCCCAAGAAGACCACCTCGTCCTTGTTCTTTCTGCTGCATATTGATAGGGAGCATAATAATACCTGCGCTGGGTTTGGGTAGTATTCTGCCAGTTAGTTTCATCATAATTGATTGGACCAGACTGTGAATAGTATTTCAATTGTGTTTGATAGTCGGCTGAAGGGGAAGCACCATCGAAAATGCCAACTGAGTAAACAATTGCACCGTTTTGCTTTAAGGTTTTTGCTTCGTTTACCGCTTCGTCAGCAACAGTCTGAGCACAAATCTGTAGTGTATTATTAGAAGTGGAATAATTAGTATAACGATGTTCAGCAAACATTTCATTGCTTCCATTTTCCTTCTCTGGAGAAAATAAACCAGGATAACCGTCGGTAAAGAAGACCACGACTTGGGTACGGGGCTGGTCATTATGCGTTTCTGGGTCATTATCCGGGTCAAAAGTGGTGATGTCGCGATTGCTCAAAATTTGTCTTGCCATTGTCAAACCATAGTGCATTACAGTACCACCGCTAGCATCAATGTTGCCAATAGCAGTGTTAAGTACTGTGTTTACAGAACCATTCACATTGGCATATACCAAGGCGTCTTTATAGTCTTGGGTTTGCAAGTTCTGATAGCTCTTTTCACTTGGTGTTAGCAATTCTGTGTTACTATATGTTGTGTAATTACTCACGGGCGCGGATGCGAATCCTACGATAGCGATACGGTGGTCAATTTTAAGACTGTCGGCATCGTGTTGTACTGTGGCAACGAACTTGCGAAGCGCGGCTTTCAGAGCATCGATGCGTTTGGTTCCGTCACTCATTTCATCTTGCATAGAACCCGATTGGTCTACTACCACCACGATGTCGGTGGGAGTATGTGCTTCTGTAATGATGGACTCGCCTGTCACGAAGGTTTCGAGCATGATCTCACCTTTGCTACCGGTGGCATCATTTGGATCTGGGATCCATGTTTTATGCATGTACAAGCCGTTAGTAGGGGTTTGTGCAAACGCGCCTAAGCTCACGAGCACCATCCCTATAATTAATAAGGTGTGCCCGAGGGCGCTTTTCCATTTGCCGTGGCCAAGCAGGGCCAGGCTTCTTTTTTCGTAATTTTTCATTTGCATTCTCATTGTTTTAATTATAACTTGATTCATTTGTATTCTTATTTCGGAATGTCCTTTCACCAGGGCCGGGAAGACACAACATATCGCGCCCCGCCAAACGGTTGCTGGCAGCGCGTTCTCTTCCCTCGCACTTTCCCAACGTTCGTTCCACTCGGCCAGGCTGCAAATTGCCCTTGGCAAGTGGGATTCATCATTGGCAAGTGCTCAGCATATAACCTTGTTATACGGCTGGTTTTCTGCATTTTATGATCCTAATAAACCTTTTACTATAGTATTCTTATTTCGTATGTATGAAACGGGTGTACCTTCCGTTTGCGGGGGCAAAAATACACATTTTTTTGATACCTGTAGTATAATTGTTACATTTTTGTAAAAAAATTGCATGGTATTTTTTGGATGCTCAGGAGTAGAAGTTGAGGTCGTTTGTTGGAAAACAGCGGAGAAATGTAACAAAGGTGTTACACTTTGGGTTTTGTCATGGTGATAAGTGTAACAAATACGTTACACTATGTATGAGTGTAACAAATATGTTGCATAATTTTGGTTTCTGTGTGTAACAAATACGTTACAATCTTGTGCCAAAGCTGTAGGCGTTCACATAAACAAAGCCAGCACTAGTGTGACGTCTTATTGCTTGGTAAGCTCGTCATCTGGATCGCTTCGTTCCTCGCGATGACGCGAAGCGCGTGTGGGGGCGAAGCCCAGATAAGTACGTGTCTGCGTCGCTTCGCGTCGGACTGCCGCTTTGCGTCGGACTGTCGCCTTGCGCCGGACTGCCGCTTCGCGTCATTGCGAGGAGGCACGACGAAGCAATCTAGTCATGAGCCTCTTTTTTCGTTCCTTCTCCTTGATGAGAAATCGAAGATTCGACGAAGCGAAGCGAGTCAATTAACCGAAGAATCAAGGCCGCCTCCATCGGACCTCCCCGGTCAAGGTTTGGCATTCTCGCGCATGGCACTTTAGATTCCCTGCGGGAATGGAACATAATGAAAGGCGACTCGCGGCGGTTTGTGGCGTTTACGACACGTAAGCGTTACCTGCCGCCGCTTAATAACAAACACGCAACTCCATTCCCGAAGGGAATCTCACAACACTACACTCACGCTCTAATCCCTCATCGCGGACTTGATCCGCGATCTCCTATGCTATAGGGATACCCTCCCGCTCATGAGATTGCGGGTCTTCGCCCGCAATGAGGGTAAAAGAGGCGGTTCGTCACCTGGGTTCAGGTTTGCCGCCAAGCGGAAAACCTCTTGTTACCTAAAATACACCCGAGTGATCCCCGTGCCGCCGGTCTCGAGGGAGGCGTCACAGAAGTGTTCCACCTCGCGCATGTGGCTGAGCTTCTCGCGAATCAATTTGCGCAAGATGCCGTTGCCCTTGCCGTGGAGTATGCTCACCTCCTTGATGCTTAGCAGCTTGGCCTCGTCCAAGTATTTGTCGACGATGTCCAAGGCTTCCTCGGCACGATGGCCGCGCACGTCAAGGGTGAGATCGAAGTGCTCTGCCTTCTCGCTGAGGTCCTCTGCCAAACCGTTCTGCCAGCGGCGCTGCGTCTTGCGGGCCTCGGCACGGCTCACCTTGCGGAGCTTGTCGGGGCTGGTGCGCAAGCGGATGCTGTCGAAGAGGATGGTGGCGTCGGTGTCGCTGATGGCCAGAACCTCGCCCACGACTTGCATCTCTTCGATGCAGACAGTGTCGCCGACCTTCAGTACGACTTCGCCTTCTTCTTTCTTGGGCTCGGCGACTTCCTTGGCTTTCTGGGCAATCTCTTCCTTGGTCTTCTCCAGGTTTTGGCGGATCTCCTTGGTCTTGGTCTTCTCGGCCTGCGCCTCCTTGATCTCCTTGATGGTGCGCTCAATCTGGCTGTTGGCTTTCTGTATCAGCTCCTGGGCTTCGGCGGCGGCATCCCTGAGGTATTGCTTCTTCTTGCCTTCGAGCTCGGAGAGCAGGTTCTTGTATTTCTCCACCACCTCGGTGAGCAGCTGGTCGGCGATGCGCAGGTCCTGTTCCTTCTTGCGGATGGACTTCTTGTCGACTTCGAGCTGCTGCAGCTGCTTCTCGAACTTAAGGTGTTGGTCGCCGGTGATGTTGGCGGCGTCGTCGAGGATCTGTCGTGGGAA
>DBXU01000045.1:7211-8106 GCA_002310075.1 Bacteroidales bacterium UBA1204
GACGATGCCCTCGTGGTTGTCGGCCAGGAGCTTCAGGTTGGCATAGTGCGTGGTGACCATGCCAAAGGCTTGCTTCTTGTTGAGCTCCAAGAGGATGGCTTCGGCGATGGCGCCGCCCAGCTGGGGCTCGGTGCCGGTGCCGAACTCGTCGATGAGGAAGAGGGTCTTGCCATCGGCATGTTCCAGCAGTGACTTCATATTAATAAGGTGCGAGCTGTAGGTCGACAGGTCGTCCAAGATGGACTGCTCGTCGCCGATGTCGATGAAAAGGCTCTCAAACAGGCCGCATTGCGAGTCGACGCGCATGGGCGGCATCAAGCCGCACTGCAGCATGTATTGCAGCAGGCCGGTGGTCTTCAGGCATACCGACTTGCCGCCTGCGTTGGGGCCGCTGATGACGAGGATGCGGTTGCCCTCGTCGAGTTGCAGGTCCAGGGGGACGATTTGCTTGCCTTGGGCCTTCAGCTTCTTTTCCAATAGGGGATGGCGTGCTTGCTGCCAGTTGACATAAGGCCCGTCTTTGATCTCGGGTTTCACGCCGCCGATTTCATTGGCAAGCAAGGCCTTGGCGCGGATGAAGTCGAGTTCGCCGAGCATGTCCCAGGCCTTGCGAAGCTCGGAGAGATAAGGTCTCAGCAGTCGTGTGAAGGCCATGAGGATGCGGTGGATCTCGCGGCGTTCGGCATANNTCCAGCTCCTTGATTTCGTTGGAGGTGTCGAAGATCTCGGCGGGTTCGATGTAGACGGTCTGCCCTGTGGCCGACTCGTCGTGGATGAAACCGCGGATGGCGCGCTTGTCGCCCGCCTTGACGGGGATGACCAAACGGCCGTCGCGCACGGTGAGCTCAGCCTTTTGGTCGACCCAGCCTGCCGTCTTGGCGTCGCCCATGATCTG
>DBXU01000020.1 GCA_002310075.1 Bacteroidales bacterium UBA1204
TCCTCGAGAAGGAGCTGCCCGAGGTGGTCAAAAAGATGAAGTTGCTCGGCATCGGTCTGGATGAGATAAAACTGTAGGAGATTCCCTGCAGGAACCTAAATTCACACTAAACTGTAACTTTTTCACCAATTCTCCGTCTTACTACAAATCACTTAAAACAAACAAACAATGAAAAGACAACACATCATCCTCGCTGCCGTCATTATCGGCCTGACGCTCTCCTCATGCGTCATTAGCATCAATGGCGAAACCGTGAAGGGCGACGGCAATGTCGTCATCCGTGACTACGACGTTGCGCGTTTCGACGAAATCGTTTGCGCCTTGCCTGCCACGGTCAACTATACCGTTGCCGACGCCTACACCTGCTCTGTTCGTGTGGACAGTAACTTGCTTGAATACATCGACATCAAGGTGAAGGACGGCGAGCTGTCCTTAAGTCAGCCTAAGCCGACGAAGAACGGCATTTACCTCGGCTTCAATGCCACCGAGTTCGTTATCGACATCACTGCGCCGAGCCTGAACGAGATCACGCTTGCTGGCAGTGGCGACATCAACATCCTCAGTCCTATGGAGGCTAAGCAGCTTGAGGTCACCGTTGCCGGTTCGGGCGATGTCGCCTTCAAGGAGGACGTCAACATCCAGCATCTGGAGCTGAGTGTGGCGGGCTCGGGTGACATCCTGGTCGACAAGGGCACGATTCGTAAGCTTGAGGCCGACATCGCGGGTTCGGGCGACATCGTCGCGCATGCCGAGGCCCAAGAGGTGGAAGCCTCCGTGATGGGCTCGGGCGATATCACCACCAACGTGAGCGGCACCTTGGATTATCACGTTGTAGGCTCAGGCGACATCTATTATTATGGTGACGCCAAGGTCAGTGGGAAAGTCGCAGGCAGCGGCGCCCTCAACCGCATCGAAGCCCCTTCGCGCTAAAACATCGAAAGTAAATCTCTTTTTCATACCTTTGTAATGAGAAACGGCTGACCCCTGGGTCAGCCGTTTTCTGTTTGAATGCGAACGAAGAGATTCCCGCCCTTTACCGTCATTCCGGACTTGATCCGGAAATCGAAGATTCGACGTAGTCAATCTCATTCACCGCCAGAGGACCACACCCCTTGTCGTCGCTTCGCGTCATTGCGAGGAGTCACGATGAATCAAATCGAAGATTGGCTAACGCCGAATTAAAATTTCAACGGAGTTAATCCAGGGGTTGGGCTACAATGAAACAGAAGTGTTGCCTATTCTGTAGGCATTCACATAATCAAAGCCTGCAATGACGGGGTGCTATATTGTTTGTGAATGCATCACCCTCTGGATTGCTTCGTTCCTCGCAATGACGCAAAGCGACGCATACGCAAAGCGCTGCAAACGCGAAGCGGCAGACTGAAAGTCTGCCGCTTCATTATTTCACTTCTCACTTCTCACTCCTCACTCTTCACTCCTCACTATCAATCATATTCTCCCCAACTAACGCAAGCGTCTTTAGGCACTCTCTTGATGGGGAACATCAGCGTGAGCTTAACAGTGGCATTGCTGATGTAACGTTTTCCTAATACATTGGGGTCGATGGGTTGCCCCGTAGCCTCATTGATGGCAAGGTCAGGTATTTTGTTGCCGTTTTCATCCAAGACATAATCTCCGTTTTCGTCTTTCTTGAAAGCCTTGCCACGTTCGTATTTCGAGAAGGTGTTGAGCAAGCCCAGATGACATGAAGCATCGAGCTTCATCATCATGTAATAATACTCGCCAAATGGAATGCGGCATTGCACTCCAGCGCCCAGCACGGCACCGATGTTCCATCGGCGCATGTTCTTCCCGTTGAATTCTATGTTGTCGACAGGGGTCGGGATGAGGTCGTCCTGATAGGGTACTTGATCGTCATGCATATCGATTACATACCCCATTGTCCCTGAGTTGTCTTCCATTGAATATGCTTCATTCTGCATTTGGAAGCCGCCATACAGAGGGATGGTCACGCGTGGCGCAACGAAGACATAGGGTCTAACTGGTTTACTTGGACCAGCCATGTATTGGGTAAAGGGTACCTGGACGAATAACTCGCTGTATTGGATGTTGTTATACGAAAAAATTATGCTGTCTACGTTGTCGGCGAAAGGTCTGACATTGTGATAGCTCATTCGGGTGTTGCGGTTGGCAAAGGCTACTTCAAGTCCGACAGAATGATAATCACCAATTTTTCTCTCAACGGAGATACCTGCCAACGCATTGTTGAGTACGCTTTGGAGAAACGTGTTGTCGAATGCGATATGGATGGTGGAGTAGGGCTGATACCCATAGTTCATGTTGGCATCGTTGATATGGAACCAACGGGTGGCAGAGATGCCGCCAAAGATGCCTACGCTATAGTCTGCATCCCATTGGGCTGCATCTTTCTTGGATGGCAATGGTCTGGCAAACTGGGCATTAACGCTACCGCTCACGAGGAGTAGCGACAGGAGCATTATGATGACGGGTCTTTTCATTGTTGTCCTCCTCCTGTATTGGTTGGTTTATGATATTTGCCTGGACGCAGGGTGTCACACGTCATGATAACGATGTTACCAGGTAAGGGCAACTCGCCATTTTCCTGTTGTTGCGTCAAAGCATCTGACGGTTTAAGGTATGTCATAGTTTCAATGCCCCATCTGACATTGGTGATAGCTGCCTTGGTGTCAATCGAGGCGGGTGCTTCTTCAATTACTACGCCTGAAAGGATGACGGCATTCAGCGGCTTGTAACCTTCCTTTGTGTCGAGTACCTCATAATAGTAGGCGGTAAACACGGAATCATAGCCCATGATGTAGACCTGGCGGAATACGTCAGAGGTATAGGTTGTGGAGTCACGGAAGAAACTAGGCATAGTGGGAACTAGGTGAAGCCTAGTCGTGTCTTTGCTAAGAAACTCAAAAGTCTTTTCCGTGCTTGATGTCTCTGTGTAGTATTCAGGTATTGGCTTAATGTATTGCATGCCTGCCTGTCCAAGGTATTGATTGATGAACTCGAAATAAAACTCTTGGTCAACTATTTCTTCATCAATATACATGGTGTCGGCATAAACGGTGTCCAAAAGTTGGGGAGGAAACATGCCGAAGTCAGGGCTTTCGCCAAAATGCAGATTCTCGCCGCCAAAGGCTTCCAACAGCTCTTGTGGCATGAAATTGTTGATGTTTGGGGTGTTTTGGTAACCGTAAATGATGGTGGTCGGTTTGCTTTCCGGATCGTCTTTCAGACAGGAGGCCAAAAACAGCAATCCTGCGCACAAGAATAGGGTTATTTTGTATCTAGGTTTCATCATGATGGAGCGACAGTTTCTGTTGTCTTATAACAACTTGCAAAGGTAGGAATTTATTATCTTTTATCTGAATTTGTTTGAAAACTTTTTAGGAGTATATAAGGTATTATAAATCAGTCTGTTATTAGTATTTTTTCGGTAAATATGGTGTCATTATGCTTGAAAACGAAGAAGAAGAGACCATTGGTAGGGGCTTTTAGGGTATAATTGTGTCGGCTTTCCTCGTCATTATATAGGTCGAAACGGTCGACGAGTAGACCCTTCATGTCGTATATTTGGACGTTCACGATGCCTTCCATGCCGTGGAAGCACAGGCTCATGTCGCCTTGGTTAGGGTTGGGCATGATGCTGATCTTAGGGCCATTGTTGTCATCAACACCATAGAAAGAGGGGATGAGGTAAAACCTTTCAACTACGCCATCTTCGCCAGAACAGCGGTTGACGGCCTTGAAGGTGAGCCATATGGTGTCTTCCACCCATTCCATGGGATAGACGCTACAGGTAAGGTTGTCGTCGGATGGAACGATGCGCCAACTGGGTTTCGAGATGGTCCATTCGCATTGGTCATGGTACCAAGCTTCGATGTGGGATAAGGTGTCGCTAATTTGATAAGTATATCTGTTGACATTGAACTCGGTGGCGGTGATGACATAATGCGGGTCGACGCCTGGGTTCATGCATCTGATCTCAGGTTGTGGCGTGTAGTCCATGCCATCTACGATAACAGTCTGTTCGCTCAGACAGCCATCTTCGGTAAGACCCGAGAAAGTATAGGTGGTGTTGGCAACGAAAATGGTGTCGATGTCTTGCCATTGGTAATGGGCCATGTCACAACTGTCTGGAAGGTATACTGTAGAGGTTTCCGGCTCGTAGATGGTAAGGTTGAGGTAATAGTCTTGTCCACAGCCTACCACTTCATCGCTTTCAATGTAGCCATAGTATTGGTCCGATTCAGTATAGGTTTTGTCGGTGACCTCCCAATAGTATGGGAAGCACTGAGGATCCGGAGTGATAGTGATGGGCTCGGGTTTGTCATAAAACTCGATATCAATGAGGTAGGTTTGTGGACAAGGACCTGTGTTGTCTTCGTAAACCTGAGGGCCACTGTCCGTATAAGTTTGCCCATTCACTTCCCAAACATAACACGAATCATTGTCGCGGCATAGTTTGACGGTGCCGAAGTCTGTTGTGGTGCCAGGGTCCATGACGATAAGCGTCATGGTTTTAGTGTGTTCGCAGCCATATTCAGTTGGCTCACAGTTGATTGTACTTTGATAACTGCCAGGGCCGTTGTATTCAATCCAGAAGCCGTTTTCATTATATACTTGAGGGTTGTCGCCGCCAGGCCAGCAAACAGTCTCGAAGGGAAGAACTTCGTGGTAGGCATTGTGGATGCTGATGGTGAAAGTGGTCGTCAAGGCAGAACTGCCTGCGCAGACATCATCGGCTTCGACGGTAAGGGTGATGGTGTATTCGCCTTCTTCCGAGAAGCTGTGCTCGGCATGAAAGGCATGGCTAGGTGCGCTTCCGTCACCGAAGTTCCAAGTCACTTGGGCATCATCGTAGTTGACTTCCACGTCGAAGCTGATGGCGGCGTCGGTGCAATAGTCCAAGTGGTCGCCGTCACCAATGATGAGGTCGTCGATGGTGAGTTGGGTGCTGAGGTCCACGGCTTTCGAGCCTGCCAGGTAGGCATAGCCTCGTGAGTTTCCGAATCCATAGATATGGGCATTGAACCCGTTGTTGCATACCAAGCGGTGCGAGCCATGGCTTATTTGTGTTCTGGTGAATTTGTAATTCGGATTGCCGTTGACGTTTTCAAAGCTGTTGCCGTTGATGAGGGTCCCGTCAAGGTAAACATTATTGACATCGTCCTTGTCGACGATGATGTTGACGTAATGCCTGGGTATTTCAGCCTCGCCAGTACCAGAAAAGGTGGCAAAAGTGACTTCGTTGATTTTTTGTTCCGCTGGGGCAATCCATACCATGGAAGGGTCGCCATTTGAGCTGCTGTATCCATCGTCACTGGCTGAGGTGTTGTAGAGGTATACGGCACAGGGCTCTGAAGCTTCGATGTAGCACGACTTCTCTGAATTATTAAGGAAGAACTCGTAACTGGCGTTGGCATTAAGGGTGGCGATGCGTATACCGTTCTTGTAGATCTCGTTGTTGTTTTTGGAAGAAACGATCTTGACGATGTCGCGGTTACGAGTCATCGATTGCGTGACGACGAAATGCTTACCCCACGACCGCAGGGGCATGGCCTGTTCAAAGACGAACTCAAATCCCGATGTGCCATCAAGGCTGTTGGGCAAACGGGTCAGCGTGTTGCCGTTGAAGACGGCAATTTTCTTACAGTCGTTGGCGGTAACTCGAGTTCCGCTCAAATCACGGTTGCTGCCTGTTCGGTGCGACCTGACATGATAGGTCTGTCCAGCATTCAGTTGTATGGTGAAGGTCTGCCCGGCAGGATGGTTGCCCGACAGCAAGGGAACGGTAGGCGTGATGTTGACAGTAGTGTTGTCCTCGGTGGCCACGATGAGGAAGGCACTTGTCTGGTTATTAACTTTATACTGGTCACTGAGGTCATCCATGCTTGACTGTTGTGCGCATTGGATGATGTAGTCGCTGCCGAGGCTTTCGGTGGGGAGCACAAAGGAGGCATCGAAAGAATAGATGGCGATGTTGGCGCAATACACCGAGATGGTGTCGTTGGCAACGATATGGATGCCTCTGTCGGAAGGCGTCTCGTAATTGTTGCTGTCGTGGTAGCAATAGTTGTTACCGATGGTAATGGTTTGTGGCGTGTTGGGCTGTAAGCTGAAGTTTTGTGTGTAATTGTTACGAGGATTGCTGATGGTGCCAGAGGTGGCTCGTTTTGCACTGAGTATGACCTGCATGATTCCGCCCTGTTTGTTGGGGCGGTCGTAATAGCCGTTGTGCATATACGACAGCCAAAAGTCCTTGCCTTGGGTGGAGCCACCCTGGGCAAAACCCATAAAAACCATCATAATCCCTATGACTGTCAATGCAAAGCGTTTCATACTAACTAAACTATTATTTAATTCAACTCCTCACTCCTCACTTTTCACTTCACACTCAATTATACTTTCCCCATTTCACACAAGCGTCTTTCAGGCGTTTCTTGACCGGGAGCATGAAGGTCAGTGAGGCTTGACCGGTTAGGGTGTAACGCAGGTGGTTGAATTCGTTGTTGGCGACTTCGCCCGCATGGTAAGTCGATATGGCGTTCATGTTGGCCGAAACGTCAAACTTAACGAGCATATAATAGTTGCTGGTATTGATTCGGAAGAGGGAGCCAATGCCTACTGTGCCGCCTACATTCAGTCTCCTGAAGTTGGAAGTGTTGAAAGGTACTGTCAATGGTTCGGATAGAATTGAGTCGACTTTCCATTTTTCAACGGGAACACCTTGTTCATTTAGTTCAGGGGAGAGGAGAGTGCTATCTATTGTTAACGTGTTGTATGCCATATCGCCTTTGAAGATATAAGAAACTCTAGGCGCAATGTAAAAGTATGGCTTGACATTTTTGGTTGCTCCCAACGAGACGTAATAGGTTAACGGGACATAGGCTTCTACGGATTTGTAATCGGCTTTCAGGTTGTATTCCTTATAGACATAATCCTGATATCCACATGGGAAGAAATAATTGACGTATTGCAGGAAAACGTTGTTTTGGGAGTATATGGCATTGAAGCCGATGGAGGTGTTTTTGCCCAGCATATATTCAAGTGAAAGACCTCCAAAGTAGCCAAAGCTTTCGAATAAATGATTGAAACTCACCTTGGGCTTGTAGTCGACCAAGAACCAATTGGCACTTTCTTCGCTCTTGAAATGGAACCAAGTCGTGAAGTTGGGGCCGCCCACAAGCCCGATGTTAAGGCGGGCATCGTTCCGCGCTGCCCTATTGTTGGGTAAGGCCTTGCGGAATTGGGCCTGAGCGGAAGTGCAGATTAGCAAGATAAAGCACAAAAATAGAATATGCGGTTTTTTCATTTTCTTGTTCAATTAGAATAGTGTTGGCTTGGATCCCAGTATGTATAAGGTAGGTTTTCTATTTTGAACACGGCAATGTCGTCATAGTTCATACTATCATTACCTGGATCGGTAGGGTTGTCATAGCTTTTGATCTTGATGCCATAATAAAGGTCTTTAATCCCTTCTTGGGTTATTATGCCGGAAATGACATAATACTCATTTGAACCTCTTTCTTGGATGACAGAATAAGAGGTCTCCAATTGTCTTTTGATTGTAAAATAAGCTGTGAAACATGTATCTTGCCCCATAATAAACACAGTATCTGTATTGGCGTATTCAATGTAGTACATGCCAGAAGTGCTGTAGTCATCCTGATTGACATGTTTGAAATTAAATTTAGCAACACCGCGATGCTGATCATAAAAACGGAACCAGTCTCTGGCTAGGAAAGAATTGCTGTTTGCCATTACAGAGTAGACTTTGTTGGGGTCAGAAGGGATAAAATGTTTTTTCAATATCATCGAACCAGCAGTTTGCGCAAACCCCAAAGTGTCAAAAACTGGCGGGTTGTCGCCAAAATGGAGGGCACTAACAATGGAGTCATCTCCATTATGATCCATATAGTATATCGAATCCATATAGTACAATAAGTCGGACGGTATGACTTTATGGATGTCAGGGATGACCTGCAAGGCATAGTCGATGCCGAAACGGGCTTCGTAATGGTGTTTTATGTAGTGTTTGTCGGCATCCACATCGTCTTCCTCCAATTTAAAAGAATAGATAGAATCAATGGAGATTTCTTTGCCATCACGCGTCCAATTGATGAAGGTGTAGCCGTTTTTTGGGGCCGTTGTGAGGATGAGGGAGTCATCTACCGCAAATGTGACTTGAGCATCGCCCATATCAATGGTGTCGTGCCTAAAAACGTTGTCGTTGTCTTTTACTACTCTTACAAGGGTAGGATTTGTGCAGGCATGTTTCGGATTGGTAGTAACGTTAATAGGTTTTGTGGGCGGCTCTTCTTTGGTACACGAAACACATAAAATGGTCGCAATGCCAGTTAGCAGTAAAAAACGCAATGTTTTTATCATGGATGAAAAATTGTTTTGTTAGTGGATGATGACGACTTTCTTGGTGATGCTCCGTTTACCGTTGGTGAAAACGAAATAATAGACACCATTCGGAAGTGGTTTCATGGTATATGAATAAGAGTTGGGGCCTTGTTGAGCCTTAAACTCAAACTGATCAACAGGGAGTCCAACCGTATTGAAAACTTTCACGGCGACGCTTCCCTCCATGTTGTTGACACGGAACTCCATCTGTCCGTTGTTGGGGTTGGGGAGAACACTGACCGAGGCGGGATAGGACTCGTTGTCGTCGATGCCATAGAACGAGGGCTTGAGCCAATACTTGACGGTGTCTTCGGCGCCACCAGTGCATGGGTTGACAGCCGTAAACATGAGCCAAATGGTGTCTTCCACCCAATCCATGGCATATACGGTACAGCTAAGTCTGTCGTCGGAAGGGACGATGTGCCAGGTTTTCTTGGAGATTGTCCACGCGCATTGGTCGTTGTTCCAAGTATCGATGTCAGAGACGTTGTCAGTGACTGTATAGGTGTATCGGTTGACGTTGAATTCGGTAGCAGTGATGGGGTAGTGGGGATTCTCAATATTGGGATCGGCGGAGATAATTTCAGGTTGGGGTGTGTACATCATGTCTACGATGTGATAGGTCTGTTCTCGGTAGCAACCTTCTTCGGTTTCGCCAATGAACTTATAAGTGGTGTTTGCATAAAACACCGTGTCTTGTCCTTGCCATGTGACATGAACACTGTTACAACTGTCTTTGAGGTATACGTCTTCCATGAAGTCAGGTTGGTTGACGGTGACGGTTATACTAATAATAGCATGGTCAATATGATCTTGGTCGATGCTGTCAGAAACAGTGCAACGATATTCTGTGGTTACTTCAGGAGTAACTACTATATTTCTTAAGGTGGAAGTGAATCCATCGGGAATGCTCGTCCAAGAATAGGTGTAGTTTCCCGTACCGTTTACAGGATTGGCGCTGATTTGGGATTCCTGTCCTTTACAGATGACGAGAGGGTTGGCGGTGGCAGTGGCACTCATGGCACTGCCACTGTTGAAGATGGTCACTTCGTCGCTGTCGATGCAGTCGCCCAGTGGGTTAGTGACGGTGAGCCTAAAAGTTGTGTCTTGAGTCAGCGCGACGGTTTGTGTGGTGGCAGAGTAGGGATTGACGACCAGGTCTTCAGGTTCCCAAAGGTAGAGGAAGTCTTCAACGCCCCCTGTTCCGTCAAGTTGTGCCGTGGCACCATAACCGATGGTCTGGTCAGGGCCAGCGTTGGCAACGGGTTGGGCATAAACGGTCACAAGTTGAGTAGTTTCGGCCGGGCAGGAGCCATCTTCGGCCTCAATATGGAGGGTCACATCATAGGTGCCGGCTTGTGCATAAGTGTGGCTTGGGTTTTGCTGATTTGAGGTTGGCGTATTATCTCCGAAGTTCCATTCAAAAACAAGGTTGTCGCCTGAGGCTTGACCATTGAATTGGGTGGGTTCGCCTTGGCAAACGGTATTGGCGGTGAAGCTAGGCGTGGCTTGTTGGTATACCAATACTTCGGTGGAGGCCGTGGCCTGTTGGGCTCCGACAATGGTGGTACAGGTGTATGTGCCGCTCATGCCTATGGTACAATTAGGACGGGTAGGGTTCTGCAGATTAGAGGTCCATCCGTTTGGGCCTGTCCATGAGTATGTAGCATTGTTTTGTGCATTGACGGTCAATTGGATGGTCTCGCCTTCACAATAGGGTCCGCCATTGCTTACGATGCCGGGCATGATGCCGCAGTCGGTCTCGCCGTCACCAGAATATTTTTGGAAAGTAATGTCGCCACTGCTTCCGCTATAGTTGGTGATAAGGAGGATAAAGTATTGTCCCACTTGACCGTTCACGACGTGAGCGTATTCAAAATGGCGAGCATCGTAACTACAATCGTGTAGGTTGCCAGAGGGATAGAAATATGGGTCTTCTGTGTTGTTAGGGCAACTATAACCAGAGCATTCTGCACTCAATAAACCTTCTTGCCCCATTCCTGTCGGGCAAGGGTCGGTTTCGTTGCTGAAAGGCCCCCAAAGAGCGAAGTCAACATCGAAACCAGCTTCGATCTTGATGGTGATGTTTCCTGCTACACCAATTCTCATATAGTACCAAAAAGAATGTTTGTTCGTGGGGGAAGAACCTAAGCATCCATAGTTGGGACCCGACCATGAATAACCACTATTGAGCGCAGGAAAGTTATAAACATCAGAAGTACAGAACGGTTCTGCATCCATACAATGGTTGGCGCGGTCAAGATGGTCGGAAATCAAGAAGTTATAATATTCTCTACTAATGCTGTGGGCCCATGATTCAAAGATTTCAGTATATTCCTCTTTCGGCAACAACGATGCGTTTTCATATTCTTCCCTAAGCGTCATCCTTAGATAATCAAATTCTGCATAAATCGGGATGTTGGCATTGTAGCTGTTGGGCCTGATAAACAATTCACCTGGGTTGTCAGTTGGGTTACAAAGCCAAATGTCGCTCGTTGCCAGAGCTGCCGCTAACTGAACGCGTTCCTCTACATTGGCTATTTCAAAAACATTGAAAAGGAAACCGTTTTCATAATCCCTGATATCGACTTTTTGAGCCGCATTTACATGGGAATCACTCCCCTTGGCATGATTTGACGAGTAATCCTGAGCCCAAATGTATGTAGGGATTACCGACAATAATAGGATAAGAAAGGAGGTTTTGGCGAATTTGTTCATATTATGTAGGTTTGTTTATTGTTTATCGTATGAGTTGTTACAATGCGTGTATGGTTGGCAAAGTGGTTATAATAGTCTTTAATCAATGGATGATGACGACTTTCTTGGTGACGCTTCGTTTTCCATCGGTGATGGTAAAGAAGTAGACGCCATTGACGAGTCGTTTCATGGAATAATCATAGGTTTCGCCGACGCCGATGGTTTTTAGCTCGAAGCTGTCGGCTAGGGCACCTGTCATGGTAAATACTTTGATGTTGAGTTTGCCTTCCATGTTTTCGAAGCGCAGCTGCATCTGTCCGTTGTTGGGGTTGGGGATGATGTCAACCACGGCCGGATAGGCTTCTTTTTCCTCAATGCCATAGAACGAGGGCTTGAGCCAATAGCTTGTGGTGATGCCTTCGCCTGAACAGAGGTTGACTGCCTTAAAGGAAAGCCAAATGGTATCTTCCACCCAATCCATGGCATACACTGTACAACTGCGATTGTCATCTGAGGGAACGATGCGCCAACTGGGTTTCGAGATGGACCATTCGCATTGGCTCTCGTACCATGAGGCATCTGACTTCGGGTCGCTGGCGTAATAGGTGTAACGGTTGACGTTGAACTCGGTGGCAGTGATGGGCCAATGCGGATTCTCTACGTTATAGTCGTTGCACTCGATGACAGGTTCAGGTGTGTACTTCATATTCGTGACGGTCACTGTCATGGTAGTGTCGCACCTGAAAGGAATGGTTTGTCCTTGAGGATAATCTTCATTAGGGAAGGTGTATATGCCGTCTTGTTTGATATAGATAGTATCTCCAAACCATTCAAATGGGATTGAGTCGCATTCGTTGTCGAATTCCTTTTCTGCCGTGTGGTTCGACTTGTTGATGACGAGATGTAGTTGGTAGACTTGGTCGCAAGGGAACGGGGTCATCGGAATTCGGTGTTCGTCTTCAATGACTTCGGTGCCGAGCAGCCCATTGCCGTAGGTTTGTCCGTTGATAGGCCAATAGTAGGAGTCGCAGACGGTATCATAGGTATGCTCCACCTCGGGAATCTGTTGGAAACTTAGGTTAAGGCGGAAGATGCCCTCACAGGCTGAGGTGGGAAGGGTGTCGGTATAGAAACCGTCCTCATGTAAGTCGAAATGGTAGTCGCCAATGGGATTCCAATCAAATGTGGGTGTATCGCCTAAATTGTAGCATACGTATTCTGTTTGAATATCAGGTTTGTAATAGTCACTGACGGTAAGAAGCAGCCTGACGGGTTGATCGCAGCCGTGGTTGTCGGTGTCTAATACTGTGACGTCTGTATCTTCCCAATAATCCACGCCATAGAAATGGTAGGGCAGAAGTTCAGGGCATAGGCTTACTTCAATTGTATCAACTTCATTCTCAGGCCATATGGTCAGGTCAAGCCTGACGATGCTATCGCAGCCGTGGAGGACGGTATGGTCGGTGTGTTGAGTTTCATAGTGGCCGGGGGCGTTGTAAGTGGTTCCATAGAAAGAATAACTTTCGCCAAAGCATATTTCTTCAGTGATGGTGGTTTCGTCGTAATCTGGATAATGGTCGAGATGCAGATAGATGGTCTTGTCGCAACCTTGGGAAGTAACAGTGTCAAACTGGTAGGTTCCAGGATTGGTGTATGGGGTGCCGTGCCAAGTGTAAACCGCATCGGGGCAAATGGATTCATATTCATGTTCTTCGATGACGTCGTTTACCGTGACGGTGATGCTGACGTTTTGTGAGGTGGTCCCGTCGCTAACGTGGCAGGTATAAGTAGTCGTTTGCGAAGGCGAGGCGATAGGATTGGAGATATTGGGGTTGCTAAGGCCAGTGGTTGGCGTCCACGAATAGGTGATGTTGCCGGTGCCGCCGCCAGCGTTCACATAAATCTGTCCGCTACCGCCTTGGCAGATGCTGATGTTAGGACCAGCTGTAACTGTCATAGCACTACCACTGATGTGGATGGTCACTTGGTCGCTGCTGGTGCATTGTCCTTGCGGGTTGCTGACAGTCAGTGTGTAGGTTTGGTCGGAAGTGAGAGCTACGGTCTGTGTGTTCTGGGCATTGGGGTTGACCACCATGTTGGCGGGCGACCATTGATAGTTGAATTGGCCTGCGCCGCCGCTACCGCTGAGTTGGGCGGTACTTCCATAAGGGATGGTTTGGTCGGGACCTGCGTTGGCAATTGGGGCTGCATACACGGTGACAGTTTGGGTCTTGCTGCTGGTGCAGTGGCCATTGCCGCAGCTCACCGTGAGTGTCACGTTGTAGTTGCCGGAATTGGCATAGGTATGTGAGGGGTTCTGTTGTGTCGAGGTTTGTCCGTCTCCGAAGTTCCACTGGTAACCGGTGATTTGTTGTCCGGCTGGGTTGGTGGTGGAGGTGCTGGTGAATTGGGTAGGGTTGCCTTTACATACCGTGGTGGCTGTGAAGTTAGCGGTGGGCTTGGGGTATACCACCACTTGGGTGGTGGCACTGCTGCTTTGGCCGTTTAACGAGATAGTGCAAGTGTATGTGCCCGCCATAGCCATGGTGCAGTTAGGACGGGTGGGGTTCTGTTGAGTGGAGGTGAAGCCGCCAGGTCCAGTCCAGCTGTAAGTGGCGCCCGATTGCCCATTGGCCGTCAGATGGATGACGTCGCCAACGCAGTAGGGGCCGTCGTTGTTGACCATAGGAGGCATGATGTCACAGTCAGTCTCGCCATTACCAGCGTATTTTTGGAAGGTAATATTACCACTACTCCCACTCCAGTTGGTGATCAGAAGGATAAAGTATTGCCCTACTTGTCCATTTACAACGTGAGCGTACTCAGAATGTGCTATATCGAAACTGCAGTCATGAAGGTTGCCAGAGGGATAGAAATTGGGATTTGTAGTGTTGTCAGGACAACTGGTGCAATTTGCCGTCAACAAGCCTGATTGTCCTGCTGCTGCTGGACAAGGGTCCGTCTCGTTACTGAAAGGTCCCCAAAGAGCAAAGTCAACATCGAAGGAAGCTTCAATCTTAATGGTGATGTTGCCAGCAACACCAATTCTCATGTAGTACCAGAATGAATGCTTGTATGTTGGAGAAGAGCCTAAGCATCCATAGTTGGGTCCTGACCATGAATATCCGCTATTGAGAGCAGGGAAATTATAAACATTAGAGGTACAAAAAGGCTCTGCATCCATGCAATGGTTGGCACGGTCGAGATGATCGGAAATAAGGAAGTTATAGTACTCATTGCTGATATTCTGTGCCCATGAGCCAACGATTTCGGTGAATTCTTCTTTTGGTAACGATGAAGCTTGTTCGTATTCTTCCCGAAGTGTCATCCTAAGATAGTCGAATTCTGCATAGATTGGAATGTCGGCGTTGTAGCTGTTTGGCCTAATGAACAATTCACCAGGGTTGTCGGTAGGGTTACAAAGCCAAATATCGCTTGTGGCAAGCGCTGAAGCTAGTTGAATGCGCTCCTCTACATTTGCTATTTCAAAGACGTTGAAAAGGAATCCGTTTTCATAATCCCTAATGCTGACTTTTTTGGTTGAATTGGTATTTGTAACAGGATTCTGAGCCGATATCCTAACAGGGATGACTAATAGAAGCACGGCAATCAATAAGGCTTTTGCGAATCTATTCATGGTATTAACTTTTTTGCATATGATGGATAAAAAGGGTTGCTTATAAACGGGCAAATATAGTTTTTTTCCATGAATAAGGCATTATTTTCCGTCAAATAACGAAAAAAAACACCAAAATTGTCTAATTGTCAAGTGAAAGCAAAAAAATGTCTGCTACATCTTGATGATTTTTCGGCTTGAACGTTGCCCGTTTTGCTCAACCTCAATGAGGTAGGTGCCTGAAGGGAAGTCTTTGAAAGACAGGATGGTAATGTTGCGTTCCTTAAGTAGGAGTGTTCCTCTGGCGTCAAAGACGCTGATGACGAAATCTCCCTCTTGTTCCAATCCAATGGTGATTTGATCGGTGGTGGGATTGGGATGAAGTGTCAATGGGAGAGGGGCCTGCTCGTTTACATCATCCAAATAGGGTGGAAGCGTAATGTAGTCGATCCATGCGCAATCTGAGCCGTAGTCAACGGAGTAGTCCTTGATGTATGCCCACATGTAGCTGTGTTGACCGGCAGGAGCGTCAAAGGTGTATTCGTGCCACCAGTGTTCACCCGACCAGCGTTGCTGTTCTTCGCCGTCGACGTAGAAAACGAGGAAGTCGTAGTTGGCTTCACTTGATATCCAGCAGAAGAAAGCGATTTGCCCCGGTTCGGTAGAGTTGAAACTCAAGGTCAATTCAGAGGTTTCGTCGTGGGTGATTATGCCTGACTTCGCGCAATAGGCGCCTTCATGTGGAGTGTTGGTGACAACGGTCCACGGATGTTGTGAATCGTTGGTCCAATACCCTGGTTCAAAGATGCCTTTTTCAAACCCGTCTATCACGAAACCTATCGGGCACAGTAAGTCTTGGTCGATCCTAAGGCCATTGATGACCGAATGAAGTGTGAGGTTGACATAGGGTACTTCGCCGGCGATGTATTCAGCATATACATTGAAGGATAGGTCGGTTGAGGCGCTCTCTTCCAAGCTGTGAATCGTTATCTCAGGGGTGATAATACGTAGGTAATCGTTGTCAGTGCTCAAGGAGAAGCAAGGATGGTCGGCAAGGTAATGGCCGTTGTTGGTGACACGGAAGGTCAAGTTGGCATATTCGCCTGGGTCGAGTCTGCCGTTGTTGTTGCCTGTGGCGTCGTCGATGCCAACGAGTTCGGCGATGATATTGGGGGCTAGCACGCCGATTTCATATTCTTGGGTGTAGGTTTCGTTCCCGAATTGGGTGGTGAGGGTGAACGGAATCAAGGTTCTGTCAGGGATGTCGTCGCTGAGCATGAGATGGAAAGCATCATCGAAAAACAAGCTTCCGTTCGACGGGAGAGCCCCAAAAGAAACTTCGTCTTGTGTGACGGTCACATATTCCGAATCGATTGATAAAGTGACGGATCCGCCGTTGCAGCCTTCCAATCCCACGTTGGTAACGTGGATGTCAGCGTTGACCGACTGGTTGTAGTGCAGCGAGAGCCCGTTGCCATTCATGGCGATGCTGTCGACGACAACGAAGGGCCTTTCAAAAGGTTCCAGTGTGATGCTTTCTTCCCAGCGCAGTAGGTTGTCGCCTGTGATGGTGAGAAGGACTTGACTGGTAGGTACATTCTCCAAAATGGTGATTGTTTGGTCTTCTCCGGTGCCGGTGGCTGTGGCTACAATGTGCCATTGTCTCCCGAATTGTGCTGTCAGTGCGATTTGCGAGCCTTCAGGAGCTGTGATGTGGAAGGGTTCAAAACACCGTATGCTCTCGTCATGGGTTGTGTTAACAGGTTGCGGAACCTCTGTGAAGATTTTCAGGAAAGCATCGCCGTGAGTGTGGTAAACATTACAGGTGGTGGTAATCATGCCTTGGTTGGCGCTGGGGAACACATGGGTGTCAAGGAAATACTTGCCCGACACGCAGGCGAAAGATGGCATCCATGTGTCGGGGTGGCTAGCGAATGGGCCATAGTCGGGTAGGAAAGAGGCGTCGAAAAGGTCCCAAACACCCCAAAGGAAGATGTCGTTGGCATAGGAATAGCTTTGCCCTGTCGGGGCGATGGCGCCTACGATGCCGGCCTTTTGTCCGTTGCGGGTCATGCGCAGAAGGGACTCTACAAAACATGTGGTCGCATTATCGTACATGCCCGTCCTGCAGTTGACAGAGATGAGATAGGGCATCTTGTTCGGATTGTCAATGGCCTCGAAGTCACTTGTGTAGATCTCGGGTTGGTACCATTTCGTGTTCCATCCGTGGTCGCGATGTTGAATCAAATAAGCTCCGTCGTTGATGGCGTGGATGACTTCGTCAGCGGTTCCGCCTGTCCAACCGCCCAACTCACCCGGCGTGGCTGGGATGTATCCAACGCCATCGGGACCGAAGTAGCTGACAATGGCGGAGGTGTTGGGAGCTGTCGACCAGTTCGGTCCTTGAGTTCCTGAGTATATCTCATTGACACGAATCGGTGTTTTCCCATGTTGACTCAGGTAACCGCTGATGGTTGCAATGGTAATCTGAAACCATTTGTTGTCCTGCCATCCCGCTGCCGTCAGCGGATGTTCGTAATAGTATGGGTCATCAACGGGATTGGTGTATTCATATTCAATCTGCTTGCCAATGAAAAGCGGCAATTCAGAGGCATTTTGTGCGATGAGGCGAGTGAAGCACATGTCGGGCAGGTCGTCGTCGTTGACGTCGGCATAGGGGTTGTCGGAAGTGATGAAGCCGTCTAGAGGGTGTCGCGCTTGATAGCCTGGCACGTATTGCTGTAAATTGGTGCCGCTCTCGCCGATGATGCAAACAGCCGCAGGCGGGATGTCCCAGCTGGCATAGATGCTTCTGAACCATTGCCTTATTGTTTGATAGTCGGTGGCTCCCGTTTCGGTGATTCTCATCACCTTGGTGAGGATGCCTTGCTTAGTGCGATAGAAGGCAAGTTCTTCCGCTGCCGAAAAATAGGCATCGTTGTCGGGCGTGAGAATAAGGTATTCGCAGCCGGTGGGCCGGGATTGTGACCATTGCTGCGTTCTCGCGTCATAGTCGATGGGTTTCAAACAGTCATAGTTCAGGATGTTGTTTCTGAGAATGGGATCCCAATAACGGGAACGCAAGCGATCATCGCCAAAATGCCCGTTGCCACCTTCAAAGCGGATGTCGATGTCCATCACACGATGGATGGCAAGTGTCTTCTCAATGGGGTTGAATTGTATAGGACAGAGACCAAGGTGGATGACGTCGACGCCTCGCAGTTGCTGAGGTTCAGTGGCACAGTAGGCCTCGGAGGGATAAAAGCAGTTGTTGGTATATACCTTGGACTCCTTGTGGAAAGGTCGTTCAGGCTCATTTTCGCCTTGACTTCCGATGGATGGGGCTATGTTGATGCCCTCCATGTGTTCGTCACGATTTGTGCTTACTTCTACGATAGCTTTTGCGCCTTGCGGAATGGCAATGAAACGGTTGAAAGTGGGCAGGGCGGGAAGGCCGTAGTCATTAGGAACAACGATGCCTTTGGTGGTGATGGTGTGCATCAATTCGCCTTCACAACGAATGGTGTCGATGCTGAAGTCGTCGAGCTCAAAGTGCAGACTGATATGGTTGTTGTCGGAGGCCGTGATGGTGAAGGTTTGGCCAACGGAAAACAAGGGGAATGCCATCAGTAGGAAGAGAGCGATAGTAGAGCGTTTCATGTTCGAGTGTTTTTTTTGACAAAAAAAAGAAAGCCGTAAAATTACGGCTTTCTTCATAAAATGCAAGGAAAAATGTCCAAAAAATCAAACAATTCCTGTGAAGCCCATGAACGCCAAGGCAAGGATGCCGGCGGTGATGAGGGCGATAGGAGTGCCTTTCATGCCCTTGGGAGGCTCCATCAGGTCGATGTGCTCACGGATGCCGGCGAAGATAATCAATGCCATGGAAAAACCGAGGGCGATGCCAACGGCATACACCACCGATTCGCCAAGGCTCAGCATGTGGGCCACGCCGCCATAGTTGAATTCCTTGGTGACTACGGTCAGCGACACGCCGAGGACAGCGCAGTTGGTCGTAATCAGTGGCAGGAACACGCCGAGGGCGGTGTACAGCGACGGACTGATTTTCTTCAGGATGATCTCCACCATCTGCACTAAGGCGGCGATGATGAGGATGAAGGCAATGGTCTGTAGGAAGGTCAGATTCAAGGGTATTAGTATGTACCGGTTCGTCAGCCAAGTCACCAAGGTGGCCAGGGTCAGCACGAAGATGACGGCGGCACTCATACCTACAGCAGTTGAGGTCTTCTTAGAGGTGCCCAAGAAGGGACAGATGCCCAGGAACTGGGAGAAGAT
>DBXU01000119.1:0-5422 GCA_002310075.1 Bacteroidales bacterium UBA1204
TCTTCGTTGTACTATTGTCTTGCTTATTGTTTTCTCTGAATCTCGGGTTCCGCCTCGATGTTCTCTTTGGTGTTCCTTTTACAGGTTCCTTGCCTCGCGGCGCTCCCGCGCCGCTGGTCTTGTGCTGGCCTCAGACTTTCAAAGATCTCTTCGCTTCCGCACTTCGTTCCTCCCCCTCGTTCCTTCCGAAAGCGGGTGCAAAAGTACTACCTTTTTCCGAATTGGCAAGCAGTTTTTTCAACTTTTTTCAAAACTATTCGTATATAATTGAATATTAGCAAGAAAAAGTTGATGAATTAATAAAAACAAGCACTTATCAGCACCTTATTAATATAACGAAAAGGAGGAGTCAAGGCAAAAAGGCGTCCTGAATATGGTTGATAATGGGGTCTTCTTCCTGAAAAACTATCGAAATAATGTCGAAACGCGTGCCAAGATCCAGTTTTTTTTCGAAAAGATAGGCATTGGCGGCAGATATCAAACGAGACTGTTTCTGCCGCGTGACAGCAGCATCAGGCTCTCCATATTCATCAGATTGTCGTGTCTTAACCTCGACAATAACCAATTCCTTGCCCTTCTTGGCAATGATGTCAATCTCCTTATGGATATTGTGCCAGTTACGCTCCACAATCTGATAGCCTTCCCTTATGAGATAATGTACGGCTATCTCCTCTCCGAGTTTCCCTAATTCGTTATGCTTGGCCATGACCTTTAATAATTATAGCCCTTACCCATCTTCATCTTTTCCATCTGATAATGTCCAAGATAAACGAGTCCAAGGTTGCCATCAATGGCTATCTCGGTACCTGCCTGCAACTTGTGGCCATTCAACTCTCCGCAATGCTTCTCATCGTTGACCTCCAACTCAATGCAGCTCACCACACACACTTTTCCGAGACGCACTGCGGTCACGGCAGCATGTGAAGTGGCACCACCACGTGCCGTAAGCAAGCCATCACAATCGAAGATCATGCCGATGTCGTCGGGGACAGTGTCAGGGCGGACCAGAATCACCTGTTGGTCAGGATGTTGCTCACGTAGGGTCTTGATATCGTCCTCGTTAAAGGCTACGAGGCCATTCATGGCTCCTCCTCCAATGCCCATACCTCTTCCGATCTGGTTCATTTCGTCTGGTGCCTGGACGAAGGCATTCATCTCATCTTCCAGTTTCAAGTCTTGGTCGCGAATCTGCAGGATATGGAAGTCCTCAGGCTTGTCAGATTCGAAGGTGAATTCCATCTCTTGGGGACTATATCCGAGATCCTCAGTCAGCTCTTTCGCTATTGCATAGATCTTCTTATATATCTCAGGCAATGCCGTCTGCATCGAAGGCCCTTCCAAATTGGCTGCCTTGCGCTGTGTCTCTCCTATCGGCAACGGCTTGACGAGTCCGCCGACAATATCTTCACCCTGACTGCGCATGGTGAAATCGCCATAGAGATGCACGCCTGGGCGTTCTCGATGAGGGTTCTGCGTGAAGACCACTCCCGTGCCCGAAACCTCACTCAAGTTACCAAAGATCATCTGCTGCACGATGACAGCAGTACCCCAATTCTCAGAGATACCAAGATGCCTGCGATAGGCCAAGGCACGCTCTGAGTTCCAAGATTCAAAGACCATATTGACACAACCTATGATCTGCTTGAAAGGATCTTGCTCCAACTCAACGCCTTTTTCCTCCAAGATGTGTTTGTAAGAATAGGCTAGCTCACGCATCTCAGAGGCCTTGAACTCCATCTTCTGCTTAACATTGTACTTGGTTTTAAAGCTGTTAATCTCTTCATCGAAGACATCGCGATGGATGCCCTTGGCCATACCCCAGCTTTGCAGGAAACGGCGGTAGGAATCCCAAATTGCCCATGCCTTGGCGGGATCGGAAGCAATAGCCTCAACAAGTTCATCGTTCAAGCCCACGTTGAGGAAGGTGTCCATGGCTCCAGGCATGGAAATGGCAGTGCCTGAACGCACCGAAACCAACAAAGGAGCCTCTGGGTTACCAAACTTTCGGCCCGACACGTTTTCCAACTCCTCGATGTGTTTTCGTATCATTCCATGAATCTCGGTGCGCAGCTCAGGAATGGTGTTGATGGTCTCGTTGCGACGGAACGTCTCT
Source organism: Bacteroidales bacterium UBA1204 (assembly GCA_002310075.1). The sequence goes on from DBXU01000119.1 coordinate 2,114, forward strand.
GTGGTGATGACGAATCCAGGAGGCACGGGCATACCGTGCAAATACAGGTTCTTCAAATTGTTGGCCTTGTTTCCGATGAAAACCTGGTTATCCATCTTCGGAGTCGCTTTCCAGAAGGGGCTGATCAACATCTCGGAATTGTAGGTCATGATATCGCTGATTAGTTTCTCATTCAAGGTGGCTTCCATCGTACGCAACGAGTTGAGAATGCGGCCAATGAAATTGTCAAGAGGCTGCATCAAGAAGGCATCGGAAAGGAGGTCACGGTGAAACTCCTCCGACTTCTTGCTGATCAAAGCAGCCGTTTCACGCTCACTGAGTTTGCCTTCCGGGTCAAAGAGTTGGGGGATGACGATCTTCAGCGGATATTCGTATGACTTGAGGAAGTATTTGATGATGATGCGGCGAACGTCTTCAGCGATGAACTGGAAGATGTTGATGTATTGCCCGAAAGAGAAGCTTCGCGAAGTCAAGCTATAACGCAGCATGTCCAACTTCGAGTTGAAACTCTGGTTGGTGACTCCGTCGAGTTCGAGGCCGTTGCGGAAGTACTCGAGAATGGTATAGATCTGGTTCAGGGTGCGCTCGGAAATATACTCTAAGTTGATGCTCTGCACCACCTTTTCCATCAGTTGGGTAGCTACACGTTCCAAGCGGAAGGTCAGACCCATGGCTTCAAACTTGTTCTCACGATAGGTGCCATACATAGAGGGGATGCCTATGGCGATATGGCGTTTGTGGTAGATGTTCTCCCATCCTTCACTTTGTTCGGGACTAAAGATCACGCTCTTGAGTTTGTCCATGAAGGCATAGATCATGGTCAGCGACTTGCCGAAGTTCTTGGCTTTATACACCTTCTCGAACTTGTCGATTTCTTCGTCGGGAATGAAAGGGAAACTACGTAGCGAGTTAAAAATATTGACCGACTCGAAACTGTATTTTTCACGAAGATAGGCATACAGGTCACGGATGTCCATCAATCGGGCACGCTCACGCTGATACAGATCTTCTTCAAGTTCAATCCGTCGTGCGGCCGAACCGATAAGGTTCTCATAGTCATCACGTGAAAGCATCAGTACATCTTCAGGGTTGAGGCAAGAAATCTCGCACATGGCCTGAACAAGATTATGAATATGCACAAACCAAGTGCTTCCCTTGTCAATGCTTTCGAATACATTATTGGGCAATATGGGCTTCAAAAGATCAAGATTGCCGTCGCTCCAGAATTTGAACACGTCAAAAGTCAAGGCGATAAGCGTGTTGTTGCTCTCGGTGTGCACCTGTTTGCGAAGGAAATGCACAAGCTTGTCCTGTCGACCTGAAATTTCATCCATGTTGGTGGTGACATTACGGATTTCGCCCTCAGCGCCAATTTCATTGAAATAGACGGGGAAAATGCGCGTTAACTGCTTCACCATCTTATAATATGGAGTGATATTGGAGTTGAGCACCTTGGTGATTTCGCGCTGGAAAAGGTCGGTGTCGCTGAGGAAGATGCCGCCCAGTTTTAGGTTGACAATCAAAGCCGACAATAATTTTTCCATCGGCGTCTTGGAATGCTCAATCAGTTCGAGCCACACCCTGATATTCTTAATATGGTTCTCATCCACAGAGAGCTGCCAGTCCTCACCGACAAACACATTACCAGGTGTGACAAATCCAAAGGCGATGAGTTTCTTCTCGAAGTAATTGACAATTTCCTTTTGCTCGGTTTGGTCCACATCAATGATTTTCAAACCCAGTGTCTGTTGGAAATCAAGCACTGCCGACATATAATCCTTCTTCAACTCTTCAGCGAGATCGAATATCGTGTCAATGAATGGAATCAGCTCGTCTTGCGGCATCTCGTCGATGGCGTCGCGCATCATACGGTCCATGTTCCAAATGAGACGTTCACGCTGATTCTCCATGCCAGGCAGATGCAATAGGAAGAAGACATAATGGAACTTGGTGATGAAATGCGGGAAAGCTTGTTCTGATTCGGAGAAGCGCTTGGCAATCTGCTCAAAATGAGGCAAATCCGTCAACTTCTCCCAAGTATCAGCAGATTCCAGATTGGCATTTAGACGGTCAAAATAAGGATGACCGATTTCATCACAAACCTTTTGGATTTCATCTTCTGTCAGCATCTGCCGTTTATTCCCAATCCAGTCTTCCACCTGCGAAGTCTGTTGCCAATAACGATAGTCTTCTTTAAGCATCATTCGAAGCAGTTCACAAGCCGAATCCCTAAAACGTTCGTCCTGAGCCACCTTGCCAAGATAACGCCCAGCATGCTTCGTTGCCAAGATGTAGACATCCTTATTGCCTTCAAAAGCGTCGTTCAATATACTGAAAACCGTTGTGATCAGTCCGTCGTGTTTTGGCGATTCTGATATCACCTTATTAGCAAACTCCATCAGAGTGATGATGATATTAAGCCGTAGCTTGGCCGCCACTTCGGGTTTCAGCAGGCTATGCATCATCTCTAAAGGAATATTGAATGCATCGGAGGGGATGTCGTCTCGGGTATAGAACCAGAAATCATCCATCAACATCTTTCTCAGTTCTTCCGTCACAAAAGTATGGTTCGATAAAGGATGATGATACTCGGTAATGCATTCCTTCGCTCGTTTGTTGATACCAAAATACTTGGCTGACAAATCAATAAAACGCTGATGTTCTTCTGGGATGAAGATATCTTTATATCTGGTTTGTTCCAGGTTGGCCTCAAGGGCTTGTGATTTGAACGTTTCTGACATTTTTCACAAATTGAATTTGCAAAAATAGAGAAAAAACGGCGAAGTTTTCCGTGGAAATCGTATTTTTGCAGTTTCATTTCGACAAACAACATACTAAATAATTTAACATGGAAAGAATTAAAGTAGGTATCAATGGTTTCGGCCGTATCGGCCGCAACGTGTTCCGCATCATCTGCGAACGTCCTAATCTGGAAATTGTGGGCGTCAATGACCTGACAAGCACCAAGGTGTTGGCCCACTTATTGAAATATGACTCTACACAGGGCAAGTTCCCTGGCACAGTGGAATATGATGAGACCGCCTTGATTGTCAACGGCGTGCGTATTCCTGTCACGGCCGAACGCTCACCGCTGAACATTAAGTGGGGCAAGACTCCCGATGTCGTCGTTGAATCGACTGGCGTGTTCCGCTCAAAGGAAAGCAGCAAAGGCGGCTATGGCGACCACCTGAAGAATGGCGCCAAGAAAGTCATCCTCTCGGCCCCTTCAAAGGACGCCATTGACGCTACTGTCGTGGTCGGCGTGAACAACAACGATCTGACCGATGATGTGGAATGCGTCAGCAACGC
>DBXU01000119.1:5479-5769 GCA_002310075.1 Bacteroidales bacterium UBA1204
CAAGGTTACATCACCACCATCCACAGCTACACCAACGACCAGGTGATCCTTGACGGTCCTCACAGCGACCTTCGCCGTGCCCGTTCAGCTGCCATGTCGCAAATCCCGACCACTACTGGCGCTGCCAAAGCCGTGGGTATCGTCATTCCCGAACTGAATGGCAAGCTCGACGGCATCGCCGTCCGCGTCCCTACGCCAACCGGTTCACTCGTCGACCTAGTCTGCACGCTGAAGACCGAAGCCACGAAGGAAGAGATCAATGCTGCCATGAAGGAAGCCGCCGAAGGCCC
>DBXU01000119.1:5894-10185 GCA_002310075.1 Bacteroidales bacterium UBA1204
AACCGCATGGTCGACCTCATCGAAATGATGAAGTATTGATTTTTCAAACCATATGAATAAAAAAACGGGCGGCATGCCGCCCGTCTTTTTTATTTTACTATTGTGATTGAGCCCTGCAGATGCAAGGTCTCTTCCCCTGTCTCACCTTGATAGGTAATATCCGTGATATAGAAATAGGTACCGGACGGGCAGTCCATCTTGGTTTGCTTGCTTTTGCCGTCCCATTGGATGAGCGGGTCATCGGTATCATGAAGGATGTTGCCCCAACGATTAAAAATCACTGTTTTGGCACTGATAATGAGTGAAAGACCCGTTACCTTAGGCTCGAAGATATCATTATAACCGTCTCCATTAGGCGTAATGACATTGGGCAATGTGTAAGAGAATTCCTCCACAGGCTCTTCATGACCGATGTGCACCGTCTTGATGGCGGAGTAGTTGACCAAGGGGCGCATAATGCCTTCCATGGTATAATGGCCAAAAGTACGTACATAATAGCGATAAACCCCATCGCTTTCCACATCGACATCCGTATAGTTCATGCCCGACACTATGGCTTGATGCACAAAACGATTGTCCACTTCCTTAAAGACTTCCGTGCTGTCAACAATCCAAGGAACCGATTCTGTCCATGCAAGGTTTGCAGCTTCGTTGCTTCCATTGACAGAAAGCACCACAGCCGAAGCCAACGTGCTCGAACCGATTATGTGTTGCAAGGCATCATGCATCTCCACCTTATAATTCAAGGAAGAGACTTCTGCCAAATTGAGGGTTGCATCCAAAAAACAAGTGTCGGCGCCTTCGTAGACAACGGACGTTTCGCCATCAAGGATTCGAGTCAACGTATAAGAAAAAGGTGCGACATACTGGTTTTCGATTTCCTTTGGTTTTGCCCAACAAGTGACGACATGTCCCGAAACGAGATCGATGCTGTCGTTGGTGACATGCGTCATCAGCGGGCTGTCGTTTTTCAGTGTCACACAAGCCGCTTCACTTACAATGCTCAAAGCTCCATCAGGGAATTGCGCGACAATACGATACTCATATTCGACGCCCTGAGGAAGATTGGAGTCGAAATAGGTGACCGTCGTTGTTTCAGGCAACGTAGCAATAAGCTGGTAACCTTCACGGATGCCTGTCTCACAGAAATCCGGCTCATATCCATCACAGCCCGCCTTTCTATAAACAAGGAGAGCCGACGCGTTGGAGCAGGGATAGGGCATCCACGTCAGCGTAACATCATGGCCTTGCACCTCTGCAGAAAAGCCAAGTACCTTGGGCGCCATAACATTTATGCTCACGGTCTTGACATTAGTCAAGCTAACAGGGGTGTCATCGTCTTTGGCATGAATAACCAATTGATAAGGCATGTTGCGGATATGGGCGTAATTGGTGTTCCATATGAATTCCATTTCAGGATGCATTCCAAAAGCAGTTGGCGGAACGAGTATTGCAGGACTCACCGACAACTCCAATGGAGCTCCTGAAATGGTTAGTGAGACATTGTCGCCATTGGGATCAGAGGCAGAGATGACGAAATCGAGTTGCTCACCTGCCACAAGACAATATTGGTCATCGCATTGGATTTGAGGCAAATCGTTGTCACAGGCAGAAATCAAAATCTGCATGTCACGAATAACGGATCCCACCTTCACCCCATGTCGCCATTCCTCAATGATGAAAGCGACATTGTATTCGCCTTGCAACACGGGGGTATCCCAACGCAATTCGCCTGTAACCGGATCGATTTCAAATGACTCGGAGTGTTGCGGAAAAGAATAGCCTGGAATATCCAATCCGCCCATGCCCTTACAATTCACCAGTCGATAACTCAAACTGTCACCATCGGGATCGTAGGCCGACGGATTGTGGAGATACAACTTACCAACACAGCCTTTGTCCACTGGGGCATTGAGCAGTTGAACCGAGTTGTTGTAACCCAAAAACGGATTGATGACCAGTTCCGTCTCAATATACATAGGCACCATTACCGAATTCGGCACATTGACAACGCCATAGTTTCGGTTCGGATCTTCCATACTAATCACATAGGTCCCTGTAGAAGAATAGTTGTGGATCTGCCTATAAACGTTCAACGTGTAGTCATCACCCAGATTTTGAAGCACCACACGGGGGATGTATTCTTCCGTGCCGTCGCCCCATTTCACGGGTAACGAATCGCGTTGGAGGCCTGCCGGACTAGGCGTATAGGTATAACAAGTGAGCGTAAACTCATAGGCATTGCCGCCCAGCCACGTATAGGTAATCTCGGCCGCACGCTGGTGCGTCGCCTTCGCTGAAAAAACGAGGCAAAAGAGACATACAAAAATAAACAACAGCTTACGCTTCATTGCAATAACTTTTGAGATTGCAAATGTAGCAATTTTTCAAATAAAAAAGCATCCGTATTTGCGGATGCTTTTTCATAATTAGTCAAGTCTGCAGCTTACTTGTTTTTCAGCAAGTCGCGGATTTCGGTGAGGAGTTCCTCTTGGGTCGGACCAGCAGGAGCTGCGGGAGCAGGTTCCTCTTTCTTCTTCAGCGAATTGAGGCCTTTCACCACCAAGAAAATGCAGAATGCGATGATGATAAAGTCGAAGATGACCTGGATGAAGTTACCCCAAGTGAGAGCCAGCTCGGGTTTCACAACATTCTCGCCTTCCATGACGGCTTCGCGGATGACCCATTTCCAATCGGTGAAGCTGAGACCACCTGTGACCGCGCTGATGAGCGGCATGATGATGTCGGACACCAAGGAAGTAACAATTTTGCCAAAAGCGCCGCCAATGACGACACCAATAGCCATGTCCATCACGTTGCCTTTAACGGCAAACTCTTTGAATTCTTTAAATAATCCCATTTGTGCAATGATTTTAAAGGTTTAACATTGACGCAAAGGTAAGGATAAAATAAATCGGTGCAAGAAAAAAGATGAAAAATTAGAATTCCGAAGTGAAATGGAACTCGATGTCGGGATACTTCTCCATTGCCATCTGCAGCGCATAAGGCGATTCGGCCAAGAACACATCGCGTCCATCCTTATCGGAAGCCAGATTCAAGGCCTTGCGCATCTTGAAGTCGGCAAGTTGTTCCTCATTGTCACTCGTTATCCAAGCGGTCTTGTAAAGCGAGATAGGCTCGTAACGGCAAGATGCGTTGTACTCGTGCAACAAGCGGTATTGGATGACCTCGAACTGCAACTCACCCACCGTGCCGATAATCTTACGCCCCGTCATCTTACCCGTGAAGAGTTGCGCCACACCCTCGTCAGTCAGTTGTTCCAAACCCTTGGCCAACTGTTTCGACTTCATCGGGTCGGCGTTCTCCACATAACGGAACTGCTCGGGCGAGAAGCTTGGGATGCCCTTGTAGTTGAGGATTTCACCTTCAGTCAAGGTGTCTCCAATCTTGAAGTTGCCAGCATCGTATAAACCCACGATATCACCGGGATAAGCCTCATCGAGGACCGATTTCTTTTGAGCCATGAAAGCCGTTGGATTAGAGAATTTCAGCTCGCGGCGTTGACGCACATGGAAGTAGTTCTTGTTACGCTCAAAACGGCCCGACACCACGCGCACGAATGCAATTCGGTCGCGATGGTTGGGGTCCATATTGGCGTGGATCTTGAAAACGAAACCAGTAAACTTCTCCTCGGTAGGCTCGATGCGGCGTTCCACCGTGTCGCGGCCGATGGGCGTAGGCGCAATCTCGATAAAGCAATCCAGCAGTTCCTTCACACCGAAGTTGTTCAAGGCAGAACCGAAGAACACGGGGCAGATGTCACCATTCAGATAGGCTTCACGTGAGAAGTCGTCGTAAACACCTTGCACCAATTCCGTCTCATTGCGCAAGGTCTCGGCATCCTCACCGATCATCTTATCGAGTTCGGGATTGCTGAGATCATCGAAGGCGATACCTTCGGTGATATGTTGCTTGTCGGAATTGAAAAGATAAAGGCTCTTGTCATAAATGCTGTACACGCCCTTGAACTTCGGTCCCATGTTGATAGGCCAGCTCAGCGGGGTTAAGCGTATGTTCAGTTTCTGCTCAATTTCATCCAATAGTTCAAAAGCATCCTTACCGGGACGGTCCATCTTATTGATGAACACGATAATAGGCGTATTACGCATGCGGCACACTTCCACCAATTTCTCCGTCTGCGACTCGACACCCTTAGCCGCATCAATGACCACGATGACGCTGTCGACGGCCGTCAATGTGCGGAACGTATCTTCAGCGAAATCCTTGTGACCAGGAGTATCCAGAATGTTGATTTTGATATTCTTATAGT
>DBXU01000177.1:0-3060 GCA_002310075.1 Bacteroidales bacterium UBA1204
GGTATAGACGGCTTCGCCGTACCCGCCGATGGTGAGGCGAGGGGCTGGTTTGATAGAGTCTTGTGCTTGCAAGGTGCTGACGCTTAGTGTCAAACTAAATGCTGCACATGTTACAATCGTTTTTAGTTTCATAGCTGAATACTATTAGTTCAATTTCGATTGCAAAAATCCAGATTTTGTCCTCGCAGTCCAATCCCCATCAATTGGGGTTTTTGAGAAATTGAATCATTATAAATGAGGATGCAAGGGTATGGTGGCTTTTTGTATTTTTGCCCCATCAAAACAAATCACCATGCCCAAAAAGAAAACTCCATTCTCGAAAGACACGAAATTCGCTGAGTTGATGACGGACGACCGTAGGTTGTTGCAGTTGTTGCCCCGTTTCGGCATTAGAATAGGTTTTGGCGACCGCAGCGTAGATCAAGTTTGTCAGATGAACCAAGTCAACACGGACCTGTTCCTTATGATTTGTGAAATATATTCTGACAGCGGTTTTAAACCTGAAAAACACGAGCTTCAAAGCATCTACATGATTGACTTGCTTTCCTATTTGAAAGCCTCGCACCTTTATTATCTCGATGATCGTTTCCCACATATAGAAGAGCATCTGAACCGTATCATCGATGCCTGTGGACAGAAATACGGCCCGATGTTGAGTCATTTTTATGACGAATACAAACAGGAGGTGATACGGCATATCCAATACTATGAAGAAGAGGTGGTATTCCCTTATATCGAAGCCTTGCTGAAGGGGGAGCATACTGATTCCTACAAAATTGACGAGTTCGAGCATAACCATACCAACATCCAGGACACCCTCGATGACATGATGAACATCTTGCTTAAATATCTTCCTGGCGACATCCTGCCCAAGGAGCGCATGGAGATTTCATACGACATCATGGAGTTGAGCGACGATCTGAGCCGTCATTCCCTCATTGAGGAGCGTATTCTCATCCCATGTGTCGAATCTCTTGAAAACGTACAACCATGAGTAACCGTGTCATCATTTGCGAGGCCTCGGAGATTATCTCCATAGGGTTGGCCGAAATCATTGACGGTTTGGCACAGTTCGATGTTGTGTCTCGTCTCGACAACCCCGAGCATCTCTCCGAGAAGATTGTGGCCACTGATGCCAACCTGCTGGTTATCGACCCTGTGCTGTTGGGTTTCCACAATAGGGAATTCCTTTCGCAGCTGAGTAAAGAGCATCCGCAACTCACCATCATCGCCTTGACGACTTCCTGTCTTGACCGTTCCATGCTGACACCTTACCATGGTGTCGTCGAAATCAGCGACACAAGGTCGAAGATCATCAGCAAGATGAATGAGTTTGCGCAGAGTGAAGCCACGAAGAATGCCGACGATGTGGAGCTTTCGAAACGTGAGACCGATGTGCTGGTGGCCGTCGCCAAAGGTATGATGAACAAGGAAATCGCAGAGCAGATGAATATCTCAATCCATACGGTCATTTCACACCGCAAAAACATCACCAGAAAGACGGGAATCAAGTCGGTTTCCGGCCTTACCGTTTATGCCTTGCTGAATAATCTTATCGATGAAAAGGATTTGATTTGAATAGCTACACCGCCATTAACACCAGTAATTGCGCTGTGAAAATACGCAAAAACATGGTCAGCGGATATACCGTTGCGTAACCCATGTTGGGCAGTTTGCAACCTTCGGGCGCCACGGTGTTGGCGAAGGCCAAAGTGGGCGGGTCGGTGTGTGCGCCGCCAATGAAACCCATCAAGGTGTAGTAGTTCAACTTCAGGACCAGACGTCCGAAGAGCGTGACTAGAATGGGTGGCACCATGGTAATAATGACACCGTAGATGACCCACATATAGTGCTCCTGTACAGTGGCGACAAATTGCCCTCCAGCGCTTAGTCCCACACCGGCAAGGAAGAGCGCGATGCCCACCTCGCGCAAGGCATGCACGCCTTGGCCCTCTGTGAAGTCGGTGCTGAACCAACCTTTCTTGACGCCAAGCCAGCCACCGATGATGGCGACCACCAAGGGACCGCCAGCCAAACCCAATTTGATGGGAGCTTTCATGCCTACGGGAATTGGGATGGAGCCAATAATAATGCCCAAGGCGATGATGACAAAAACGGGGATGAGCAGAAAACCGCCTTTACCTTTCTTCTCGGAGGCAGAAGCCCCTACCGTAATCTCCAAAGTTGTAGGCTCTTTCGCCAAGTCGATGCGGCAGAGCGGACGCAACAAGATGCAGGTCACAATCATGCCGACCACCGCAAGGGGATAGGCCACGGCATAGCCTGCTGCCAAACGGTCGGCTGCACCTTCAATGCCGATGTCGGTTACGGCCTGCTGGGCTGCCGAGAGACCAGGCGTATTGGTGATGGCACCCGTATAGACGCCCGCCATGTCGGCAAGGTCTTGATGGGCGACTTTGGCGATGATATAGGTGATGAGTACGCCTAGTGCCACGTTGACTAGGGCCATCAAATTCATGGCCAAGCCGCCTTTTTTGAATGAACGGAAGAAGCCTGGGCCTACTTGCAGACCTACAGCCACCACAAAGAGGATCAGGCCGAACTCCTTGATGACATGCAACATCTCGGCATTGAGGCTGACGCCACACGCACTGAAAGCGATGCCCACAAAGAGCACCCATGTGATGCCCAATGAAATCTTGGCAATCTTGATTTTGCCCAATAACAAGCCTATGAAAATGGATAAGGCGAGATATAAAATGGTGGGACCTACACCCGAACCAGTGAAAAGATTCAACATGATGATCGTTGGTTTAAAAATGTATTCTTTTATCGTCTGTCTCTGCCAAACAACGCTCCTACCCACTGACGGTTGAGCCTTGAAATGTTCTGCCGCTTGATGAGTTTCGGACACTCGGCTTCGCAAGCATAGGTGTTGGTGCAGCTGCCAAAGCCCAGTTCGTCCATCTTGGCGACCATGTTTTTGACACGGTCGGCGGCTTCAATCTGGCCCTGAGGCAACAAGGCCAAATGGCTGATTTTGGCACCTACGAACAGCATCGCACTGGCGTTCTTGCAGGCAGCCACACAGGCACCACA
>DBXU01000177.1:3144-3302 GCA_002310075.1 Bacteroidales bacterium UBA1204
CCTCCCGCTTGGATGATCTTGTCGAAAGCCGAACGGTCCACCACGAGGTCGCGTATGACTGGGAACGGCTTGGCGCGCCAAGGCTCAATCCAGATGTCGTCTCCGTCTTTGAACTTGCGCATGTGCAGCTGGCAGGTGGTGATGCCGTCGTCGTTACC